>JAQBPH010000231.1:0-3113 GCA_028287625.1 Chloroflexota bacterium
CATGATCGTCGCCGGGTTGCTGTTCACCAGGACCACGCGGATGCCCTCCTCGCGGAGCGCCCGGCAGGCCTGGGTGCCGGCGTAGTCGAACTCCGCCGCCTGCCCGATGATGATCGGGCCGCTGCCCACCACCAGCACGCAGCGCGGCGGCTCGACGGCGGGCCGCTCCTCCGCCGCCGTCCGCAGCGCCGCGGGCCCGCTCCTTCCTGCCGCCAGCGACAGGAACTCGTCGAACACGGCGCCGCGGTCCTGGGGGCCGGGGGCGCCCTCGGGGTGGTACTGCACCGAGAAGGCCGGGAGGGTGGCGTGGCGCAGCCCCTCGACGCTGCCGTCGTTGAGGTTGCGCTCGCTCACGTACCAGCCCGAGCCCTCGGGGATCGAGTCGCTGTCGACCTGGAACTCGTGGTTCTGGGAGGTGACGAAGACGCCGCCGCCGGCGAGGTCGTGGACCGGGTGGTTGCCGCCATGGTGCCCGAACGCGAGCCGCGAGGTGGTGGCCCCCAGCGCCCGGCCGAGCACCTGGTGGCCGAGGCAGATCCCCAGCAGGGGGATGCGCCGCTCCAGCAGCGCGGCGCAGAGGCGCACCGCCTCGGGGAGCACCGCGGGGTCGCCGGGGCCGTTGGAGAGCATCACCCCGTCGGGCCGGTGGCGGAGCACGTCGTCCAGGGTGGCGCCGGCGTGCACCAGCACCACCTCCGCGCCGCGGCTGCGCAGCGCCCGCAGGCTGTTGCGCTTCACCCCGTAGTCGACGGCGACGATGCGCACCCCGGCGTGGGCGCCGAGACCGCCGCCGACCCGGAGCGCGCGCTCCAGGGTGGGGTGGAGCGGCTCCTCCCAGGCCATCCACGGCGACCCCAGCGTGACCTCGCCGACCAGGTCCTGCTCGCCGACGTGGGGCGCGCTGCGGGCGCGCGCCACCTGCTCCGCCGGGCTCGTCGCCGCCGCCGGTCCGAGCACCCCACGCACGGTGCCGTGGTCGCGCAGGTGGCGGGTCAGCGCGCGGGTGTCGACCCCGCGCAGGCCGGGCACGCCGTGGCGGCGCAGCTCGTCATCGAGGCTGCGCTCGCCGAGGGGATGGCCGATCTGGGGGGAGAGCTCCCGCACCACCATCGCGCGCGCCCACACCCGCGACGACTCCGCGTCCTCGTCGCGGCAGCCGTAGTTGCCGATCAGCGGATGGGTCATCACCACCACCTGGCCGGCGTAGGAGGGGTCGGTGACGACCTCCTGGTAGCCGCTCATGCAGGTGTTGAAGACCACCTCCCCGCTCACCCCCTCGGGCACCCCCGCACCGAAGAGGACGCCCTCGAACCAGCGTCCCGTCTCCAGGGCCAGCCGGCCCCGCTCAGCCACCGGCGACCGCCGTCAGCCCCGGCAGCTCCAGCGACGGGGAGAGGTGGACGATCGCCCCCTCGGACACGGTGAGCAGCACCCGGCCGCGCAGGGGGACGCCGAGCAGCGGGGTGTTGCCGCTGCGCGATGCGAGCGGCTCGGCGCCCACCACCCACTCCTGGTCGGGATCGAAGAGCACGAAGCTGCAGGGCTGGCCCAGGCGCAGCCGCGGCTCGCGGAGCCCGGCGGCGGCGCCGAGCACCCGCCAGGGGCCGGCGGTGAGGCGCTCGACCAGCACCGGCAGCCAGGCGCCGCCCATCCCGCCGAGGGTGAGGCAGGTGGCGAGCGCCGTCTCCAGCCCGATCATCCCCGGGGCGGTGTCGGCGTAGTCGCCCACCTTGGCCTCGGTGGGATGCGGGGCGTGGTCGGTGGCGACGGCGTCGAGCAGCCCCTCGCGGAGCGCCTCCACCAGGGCACGGCGGTCATGCTCGGTGCGCAGCGGCGGGTTCACCTTGCGGAGCGCCGGGGGGTCGGGCTCGCGCTCGAAGGGCAGCCACATGGCGAGGTGGTGCGGGGTCACCTCCGCGGTCACCGGGAAGTCCAGCTCGCGGGCGGTGCGGAGCAGGTTCAGCGAGCCGGCGCAGGAGAGGTGCTGGAGGTGCAGCCGTCCCCGGCCCGCCTGGGTGAGGGCGCGCAGCGCCTGCTCGACCGCCACCACCTCGCACTCGGCGGGGCGGTGGGGACAGCGGATCACCGACGGCACCCCGGGGTTCGCGGCGGCCACCATCGCCTCGTCCTCGGGGTGCACCAGCACCACCCGGTCGACCTCGGCGGCGGCGCGCAGCGCCTCGGCGAGCAGCCGGGTCGGCGCCGCGTTGCGGCCGTCGTCGGTGAAGGCGGCGGCGCCGGCCGCGGCGCACGCCGCGGTGTCGACCAGGTCGCGGCCGCGCAGGCCCGCGGTGACCGCGGCGGCGGTCAGCACCCGCACCGGCGCCTGGCGGGCGCGCCGGCGCGCGTCGGCGAGGCGCTCGGGGGTGTCGACCGGAGGCCGGGTGTTGGCCATCGCCACCAGCTGGGTGAACCCCCCGAGCGCGGCGGCCTCGGCCCCGCTGTCCACCGTCTCGGCGTCCTCGCCACCGGGCTCGCGCAGGTGGGTGTGGAGGTCGATGAACCCGGGGCAGAGCACCACCTCGGGAAGGCCGGGCGCCCGGGCGAGATCGAGGGTGGGCACCTGCTCGGTGCGGATCCGGCGCTCGATGGCCTCGATCCGCCCCCCGCGCAGCCAGACGTCCATGTCCACCTGGTCGCGCCCGGCGAGGGGGTCGATGACCCGGATGCCGCGGAGGACGACGTTCAGCACGATCATGCCGGTGGCGCCCCGCCATGGAGGGACGCGGGCTGCGGCTCCACCAGCCAGACGCCGGCACCCGACGGGTCCCAGACCACCTCCACCCAGGCGCCGGCGGCGACCGGGAGGTTGCGGCCCACGTAGGTGGCGCGCAGCGGCAGCTCCCGGTGGCCGCGGTCCACCAGCACCAGCGGCTCGACGGCGGCGGGCCGGCCGTGGTCGGCGAGGAGGTCGAGCGCCGCCCGCAGGGTCCGCCCGGTGTGGATGACATCGTCGACCAGCACGACGATGGCCCCCTCGACCCGGGCCGGCGTGGGCACGCCGCCGCCCCGGCCGGCCGGCGTCACCGGGCGGAGCGCCCCGGCGACGGGCCGAGCCGGTCGGGGGCGGTCGTCACGGTAGTCGCGGACGTCGAGGGCGAGGAGCGGCGGCT
>JAQBPH010000243.1:0-3600 GCA_028287625.1 Chloroflexota bacterium
GCGTCCGCAGGGCCGCCACGACGGCCACGCGGCGCGCCGCCACCGGCGCCCGCCGGGTCGCGGCTGCCACCACCGGCACCGCCGGCACCCGCCGGACCACGGGCCGGGGCCGGCGCAGCGCGTAGGACCGACACCGCGGGGCGACCGCCGGGCCCTCTCGGCTCGGCGCCGCCCAGCGGGGCCCGGCGCACCACCGCCCGTGCCGCCGCCAGCTCGGTCAGGGTGACGAGGGCCCGCTCCAGCTCGGCGACCAGGCCGCGGCCGATCAGCCGGGTGACCACCGACCCCACCGGGGTCAGCCGCCGGTCGGTGCCGAGCTCCGCGATCAGCCGGGTTCGGGCGCCGTCGCCGTGGGCGATGAAGCTCTGGCCCACCGCCATGCGCATCCCCCCGCCCTCCCACACGTAGGTGAGCGAGCGGCCGGCGCGTGCCGCCACCACGGTGCAGAGCGCGCTGATCACCAGGCCTCCGGGGAGGCGGTAGCGCACCCGGTAGACGCTGTCGCGCAGCCGCGGCGCGGGCACCTCGACCTCGGCGCTGAGGTGCTCGATCCACCACGCCGGGAGGTTGCGCAGGTCCGCGGCGACCGCGAACAGCTCGGCGGGACGGACGCCGGCGTCGGCGCTGGCTTCGACACGCACCCCGGCCATGCTACAGGGCGGCGGAGGCGCGCCAGCGTCCGGCTCCACTAGCATGGATCGCCGAGGGGCCACCGACGGTGCCGGGAGGACGTACGTGCTCGCCATCGAGGCCTACACCCGGCGCCTGCTGCGCCATGTGCAGCCGGTGATCGTCGCCAACCGCGCACCGCTCACCCTGCAGCGCGCCGACCCCTTCCGCGGCACCGAGGAGCGGCTGGTCCGGGGTGCGGGCGGCCTGGTCACCGCGATGGGCTCGCTGGCCGTGGCCACCGACGCGGTGTGGGTGGCGGCGGCGCGCACCGACGAGGACCGCGTCCTCGCCGGCCGCGCCGGCAAGGACGGCACCGTGCGCCTCACCACCGAGGACGACACGTCCTATCGGGTCGCATTCGTCGAGGCCAACCCCGAGGCCTACGACCTCTACTACAGCGTCTTCAGCAACCCGCTGCTGTGGTTCATCCAGCACTACCTCTGGGACCTCAGCCGCGAGCCGATCGTCGACGCCACCACCGAGCGGGCCTGGCGCGACGGCTACCTGCACGTGAACCGGCTGTTCGCCGAGCGGGTGGTGGAGGAGGGACGGCGCGCCGAGGCGCCGCTGCTGGTGCTGGTGCAGGACTACCAGCTGTACTGCGTGCCCCAGATGGTGCGCGCCGCACTGCCGCGGGTGCGCCTGCAGCAGTTCGTCCACATCCCGTGGCCGACCCCGCAGTACTGGAAGATCCTCCCCCGGCGCATCCGCGACGGCATCACCCTGGGCATCCTCGGCAACGACATCATCGGCTTCCAGACCTCGCGCGACGTGCGCAACTTCCTGCTCACCTGCGAGGAGAACCTCGGCCTCGCCGTCGACCACCGCGAGCGCACCGTCTTCCACGAGGGGCGGGCCATCTGGGTGCGCAGCTACCCGATCAGCATCGACGTCGGCGAGTTCGAGTCCCTGCTCGAGCATCCCGCGGTGCTCGCGGAGGAGGAGCGGATCGCCGCCTGGCGCCCCGACCATCTCATCCTGCGCGTCGACCGCACCGACCTGTCGAAGAACGTGGTGCGCGGCTTCATCGCCTACGAGCGGATGCTCGAGGCCCACCCCGAGCTCCACGAGCGGGTGCAGTTCTGGGCGCTGCTCCAGGAGTCGCGCCAGGACATCGACGACTACCGCGCCTACCTGGGCAGCATCGTCGGGGTCTGCGCGCGGATCAACCGCCGCTTCGGGCGCCGCGGCTGGATGCCCATCCGGCTCGAGATCGAGAACAACTTCCACAAGGCGGTCGCGGCCTACAAGTCCTTCGACGTGCTGCTCGTCAACCCCATCTACGACGGCATGAACCTGGTCGCAAAGGAGGGGATCCTCTGCAACCGGCGCAACGGCGTGCTGGTGCTGAGCGAGAACGCCGGGTCACACGAGGAGCTCGGCGAGCTGGCCGTGACGGTCAACCCGTTCGACGTCGACGAGACCGCCGAGGCGCTCTACCTCAGCCTGCGCATGGACGAGTCCGAGCGCGTGGCCCGGGGCGAGCGCATCCGCGAGACGGTGCGGGCGAACGACATCACGCGCTGGATCACGTCCCAGCTCCAGGACCTGCGGGAGCTCATCGCCTGAGCACCATGGCCCGTGCCGGCACCACCTCTCCCGACCGCCTCGCCGCGGAGCTGGTCCATGGTGCCGTCGCCGCCGGCGGCCTGCTGGTGTGCACCGACTTCGACGGCTCGCTGGCCCCCATCGTCCGCCGCCCCGGCGACGCCCGGGCGCTGCCCCGGGCGATGGCGGCGGTGGCCTGGCTCACCCGCCGGGGCGCCCGCGACGGGGTGGGGGCACGCTGCCCGGTGGGCCTGGCGGTGGTCACCGGGCGCGACAGCGACGACGTCGCCCGCCGCCTCGAGCTCGGCCCCGAGGGGGTGGCCTCGGGGAACCTCGGGCTGGAGCGCTGGACGGTGGCGGGGCTGGAGCTGGAGGAGGGGGTGGAGGCGTGGCTGCCCGCGCTCGCCTCCGCCGCCGCCGACCTGGAGGCCGCCCTGGAGTGCGGCCGGCTGCCCGGGGTGCGGCTGGAGCGGAAGCGCTGCGGGGCCGTCCTCCACACCCGCGGCGTGGGGTCGGCGGCCGCCGAGACCCGGGCGCTGGAGCTCGCTCGGGAGGTGGCGGCGTCCTGGGGGCTGGCGGTCACCTCCGGCAAGCGCGCCGCGGAGGTGCGGGTGCCCCTGGCCCGCGACAAGGGAAGCGCGGTCGCCGACCTCCGCGCCGCGGGATGGGAGGCGGCGGCACTGTGCGCCGCCGGGGACGACGGGGGCGACGTGCCCATGCTCCGGGTGGCCCGCTCGGCGAGCCCGCTGGGCACCGCCGTGGCCGTCGCGGACGCCGAGACTCCCGAGGAGGTGCTCGAGGCGGCCGCCCACACCGTGGACGGACCCTGGGCGTGGGCGGAGGCGCTGGAGCTTCTCGTGGAGGGGCTGCGCCGCCGCGAACCGGCCTGAGGCCGGGGGCTCAGGCGCTCAGTGGGAGGACAGGCCCGCGAGCCCCGCGATGGCGAGCCACGACACCACGGCACCGAAACCCAGCCAGAGCGCGACCACACCCCGATCTCCGAAGCGGCCAGCGCGTCGACGCTTCAGGTAGCGCTCGCGGGTCGCCAGCGAGGCCTGCCCATCGGGCTGGATCATTCGCACTCCTCCTGTGAACGTCGCGAGGACGGGTCTGCGTCTGGACCCCCGGTCGCGAAGCGGCGTCCGTGCCTCCGACGTGGCTTCAAACGGCAGGCGCGCGGCCTGGGTTACGGACCGGTGGCGCCGGCGGCCGAGGTTCCCCCTCCTTCCGCAGGGGTGTCTCACAACAGGGGTAGGGCACTCTCTCCTGAGATCCGTATACTCATACCAACCGGTCGCCGGGACGGATCGGATGATCCCGGTCGGCAGCACGTGCCCGGCAGACCGGCCGGAGGAGCAGTGGTGAGCGTCGCTACGGCGC
>JAQBPH010000644.1:0-8267 GCA_028287625.1 Chloroflexota bacterium
TTGCACAGCCCCCTGGTTCGACGAATGCGGGAACGGCCCTCGGGTACGTCCCGAAGCAGCGGTCGAAGGAGACGTTCTCCTGAAAGATGGTGCCGGATCGGTGTCGCCGTCGCGCTCACGGTGCCCCGCGCGGGGACGTGGACGGGTAATGCCTCGATCAACTTCTGGGAGCCGACGGTGGCGCGCTAGCCATGCAGGGCGTGGAGCGCCCCGCCGGCGACGATGCCGGCGAGCACCGCCCACGGCTGGGCCAGCCGCCAGCGCTGAAGGATGAGGAGGCACACAGCGCTGATCGCGATCTCGAGAGGGCTCGACCAGGCAGCGCGCGCGAGGTCGACGTCCGAGCCGGCGATGAGCCCGACGGCCGCGGCGGCGACCCCGGCGAGCGCGGCGGAGAGGACGGCGCGGCGGCTCACCACGGCGACGATGCGGTCGAGCAGTGGGACCAGGACGAACGAGGGCGCGAAGATCGCCGCCGCTGCGACCAGCCCTGCGGGAACGCCCCCCACCAGATAGCCGAGGAATCCCGCCACGCCGAAGACGGGACCCGGCGTCGCCTGGCTCGCCGCGAAACCGTCGGCGATCTGGCGATCGCTGAGGTGCCACATCGGCGTGGCCAGGTCGGCGTGAAGGAAGGGCAGCAGGACATACCCGCTGCCGAAGGCGACGGCGCCGATCTTGAGGAAGGTGAGCGCGAGCGGCAGCAGCCTCCCGGAACCGGCGACGACGGCGAGGACCGGCTGGTGTCCGACAGCGGTCACCAGGAGGGCCGCCAGGCTCCGCCCCAGGCCACGTGCCGCACCGACGACCAGGGCGCCGCCGGCCAGGACCGCGAGCGGGGTGACGTGGAGGGTCCCGAGGGCGAGCGCGGCGACCAGCACGGCAGCGGTGTCCCATCGCCTGACGGGCGCGGCCGCCAGCTCGAGGGCGGCGGCCGCCACGATGGCGACGACGGCGGCCTCGGCACCCAGGAGCGCACCTCGTGCCCGGCCGATACCACCACCGGTCGCCGAGTACAGCGCGGCCAGGCCGATCATCACCGCCACCGAGGGCGCGATGAAGCAGGCGGCCGCCACCGCCATCCCCCTCCAGCCCGCCCGGCGCAGTCCCAGAACGAGGGCGAGCTGGGTCGATCCGGGGCCGGGGATCAGGGAGCAGGCCGCGAAGAGGGCGTCGAAGTCGTTCCCGTCAAGCCAGTGGCGTCGTTCGACGACCTCACGGCGCATCAGCGCCACGTGAACGGCGGGACCGCCGAAGGCTCGGACGCCGAGCACGCCGAACACCCGGGCCACCTCCACCGCGCTGCCTCGCCGCGGGCTGGTGCCGCGATCCTGGATCGTCACGTGATCACACCTCAGCGAGTTTGCCGGACGTGCGCGCCTCGACGGTCAGGTGAAGACTGGACCGGCGGGTCGCGACCCGAGCCGAGAACGGATGCGGACAGGAGGGCAGTCGACGTGAGGAGCTCCCGATGTCCGCCGACGCGAGTTGCTGTACGAGACATGCGAGTCAGCTGACAGGAGGTGAGCTGCCGGTCGGTCCAGGCCCGGGGACGCGAGCGCCGGGGGAGGGTATGCTTGCTCGGTGAGCGCGACACGCGCGCCAGTCGGATGGCGTCTCCATCATCCGGCGGCTGCGCAGGGATCCACGCGGCGATGAGGCGAGGGGGCTGTCCGCGGGCTTCGACGCCCAGGTGACCAAGCCGATCGACATCAGGGCACCGCATGCGCTGGTCGCCCGGCATCGCGAGCCGGGCACATCGCGTCAGAGGTCGACCTGAGGAGGCGAAACGTGGCGCACGCGGAGGAGAGGGAGCGGGAGCGCTTCTTCACACTGGCTCGCGACGCCATGACCATCGGGGGAGTTGACGGCAGCCTGATCGACGCGAATTTCGCGATGGAGCAGATCACCGGCTTCAGCCGCTCCGAGCTGCTCGCCCGGCCGTGGGTCGCGCTCATCCACCCCGAGGACGTCGGCGTCACCGTCGCCGCGGTCGGCGCCCTGGCGCGGGGTGACCCCATGGTCGGCATGGACGTGAGAATCATGTGCAAGGACGGCTCTCACCGGACCCTGTCGTGGTCGGTCACGACGTCACCTGTGACCGGAACCCTGTACGCCGTCGGTCGAGACATCACCGAGTACAAGCGCCTGGAGTGGGCGCTGCGGGAGTCGAACGCCGAGCTGGTGCGTGCAAACAACGCCAAGACCGAGTTCCTGTCGAGGATGAGCCACGAACTGCGGACCCCCATGAACGCCATCCTCGGCTTCTCCCAGCTTCTTGCGATGGACCTGGAGGGGGCTCACGCCGACTATCTCCGGCGTATCCAGCGCGCTGGTGGTCACCTGCTCGGCCTGATCAACGACGTGCTCGACATCGGCCGCGTCGAGGCAGAGGCGCTGCAGATGACGATCGAACCAGTCCGGATTGCCGGTGTCGTCGAGGATGTCACGGAGATGATCCGGCCGGTCGCTGCGGCCCGCCGGATCTCGGTGACCACGCGGCTCGAGGACGTGGCCGGAGCCCATGTCCTCGCCGATCTGCAGCGGCTCACTCAGGTCCTGCTCAACCTCGCCTCCAACGCGGTCAAGTACAACCGCGATCAGGGGAGCCTCTCCATGACCGCGGAGCTTTGCGCCGGGCGAGTCCTGCTGGCGGTGGCCGACACCGGGCCCGGAATCCTGACGGCGGACCTGGATCGCCTCTTCCAGCCCTTCGACCGTCTCGGTGCCGAAGCGAAGGGCATCCAGGGGACCGGACTGGGGCTGACGCTCTCCCGGCAGCTCGTCGACGCCATGGACGGCACCATCGCGGTGGTGAGCTCCGAGCAGGGCACGACCTTCACGGTCGACCTCCCCGAAGCGCCACCGGCGGAGCCGCCGGTGGCCGCCCAGGCAGGTCTGTCGCCGGCCACAACCGGCGGTCCGGTCATCCTCTACGTCGAGGAGAGCCTCGCCAACCTCCACCTGGTCCAGAACATCCTCGAGAAGCGGCTCGTCGGCGCGGTCACCATCCTGCCGGTGATGCAGGGACGCCTGGCGCTCGAGCTGGCCCGCCAGCACCGGCCCGACCTCATCCTCCTCGACATCCATCTTCCCGACCTCACCGGCCACGACCTCCTTGTGAGCCTGCGAGCGGAGGCGCGAACCGTGGCCATCCCGGTGGTCATGATCGGTGCCGAGGCCACCGCCGGCGAGGTCAGGCGGGCGCTCGACGCGGGGGCGCATGCCTACCTCACCCAGCCGCTCCAGATCGACCGCTTCGTTGCCGTGGTCGCGGAGCTGCTCGAGGTTCCGTGACGGCGGTCCGAGGTCCGAGAGGGCGGAGGCTCGTGGCGGACGGTCATGGGCACGCAGCGCCGTAGAACGGTTGGGCGGCGGAACGGACGTCGTTGGGGTCGCGGACGTGGATGAGCGCGGACGAGGCGCCCCTGCCCGACGCCTGTGACGCCGGGTGTGCCGGACCTGGCACCACCACCCAGCCTCTCTGGGTGGTCGTCGTGGTGCCGGCCGGTACCTGCACGGTGGGCTGTGGCCAATCGAACGGTGAGGTGGCACCCGAGCAGGTCGTGATGGTGCCCAACAGGTCCCAGGAGAAGGATCCAGCCGCGCCGGGACTGAGGGTGAAGGTGGCGGTGTAGGAGCAGAGCCACCCGTTCTGGTTGCTCTGACAGGTGCCCATGGCGAGCCTGGCGTCGCGGACGGTGAAGGATTGCGACGAGGGTGTCGGCGAGGGCGTCGTCGTCGGCGGCGGGGTGGGTGCGGGGGCGGAGGTCGGTGCAGGGGTGGAGGTCGGTGCGGATGCCGGTGGCGGGGTGGACGCCGGCGGCGGGGTGGACGCCGGGGCCGAGGGGGGGGTCGACGTGGGCACAGGGAGGATCGCGTGGGGCGGAGGCGCAGGGCTGGGCGGTGACGGCCGGGCTGCTGCGGGGGGAGTGCTGGTCCGCGGGGGTCCGACGCTCGCCTGCGGACTGCTGCTCGGCACGGGGTTCGCGGTCCACACCGTGTCCGGAGACGCAGGGGCTGCCGTTGCAGGCAATGGAGCCAGGGACGTCGGGGAATACGGGCGTCCTGAGTCGAGGTTCGTGGACGGGCTGAGGCGGTCGGCGACGAGCACGACACCGCCGAGCAGGGCGACGACAAGGGTGGCCGCGGCAGCGCGACGGGCGCCCGGGCCGATGGAGAGGGGCAGGGCCAGCCGTCGCTGAGGACGGGGAGCGGATGCGGGACCATCCACTGCGGCGCCTGCCTGCGCGTGAGACGCGGCGGAGCCACCCTCCAGCACGTCTGCGGCCGCGGCGGGAGTGTGCGAGGCGACAGCCGGGGACATCTCCCCGTCGTCGTCCTCGGTGTCTCCGACGAGGGGAAAGGCCTGGGACGCCGAATAGGCCGCCCGCCGCTCCCGAGCGGCCAGCACCTCCTCGGGCTCCACGGTCTCGGCGGCGAGGTCGGCGATCTCCTCCAGATCGGCCCGCCACTCCTCCGCGGCCTGACGGAGCGACGGGTCGAGCGGCCGCTCATCCATGCTGGCGTCTCCTGGCGCGCATCGGTGCCGGCAATCCCATCATCTGCGCGGCTGGCGGCACCGCCGGACGGCACCGAGGTCGGGGCGACCGATCACCCCGGCCCCCGGCCCCACCGCGTGATCGCCAGGGCTCCGGTCGGAGACGATCCTCATCGCTCTGCCGGCCGCGGCGATGTCCATGGTCACCCTCCACCAGGAAGTGGATGACCCCCGCCCTCAGGCGCTCTCGACAGGCTGCGCCATGGCCACAGAACGAACGACCCACCGGGATTCCTACGCGAGTCGCCAGATACGGGAAGCGGGGGACGTATACCGCCGCACCCGTCGAAGGCTTCAGGCGCGGCCAAGGCGATGCAGCAGGCGGACGCGCAGTGCCTGCGCCGGCGCCGGGGTGATGCGTGACAGGCGCCTCACACGTGTGCTCCTGTCAACCCGAGCGACTGGTTCGTGCGCTGGGAGCTCTCCTCCGGAGGAGCAATGCCATAATAGGGACGAATCCCGGGGGCGGTTTCGGCTGAATTCATCATCAACCGCCGACCGTACATCATTTCACGTCATGGGGGTCCTTCCAATGGCAAGAGCACGTCAACCAGCTGCGCCGCTGCGGACAGCCCGACGGAGCCGGGCCGCGACCGTGCAGACGCTGCGCGATGCGGCCGACGACTTTGTGTCGCGTTTCGGGCGCCTTCTCGACGAGGTCCTGGCCCTCCGCGAGGCGCTGGTGCGAGCCGAGGAGGAGAACGGCCGTCTGCGTGGGGAGCTCGCCGAGGCGATCGACCTCTTCCGCGATGCACGAACGCTGGTGGCCCGGGCCGAACCCGCGAAGCGGGGGAGGGGACGGGGCACCGCGCAGTCCACGGCGGCACCCGCCGCCCAGGCCGCCACTCGGACGCGCACGCGGCCGGCATCGAGAAACGGCACCAGCGCCGGCCGAGCCCGCGCGTCGGCGAGGGGCCGGGCGACGCCGGAGTCGGTGACTCCGGACGTGGTGCGCGCGGTCATCGGCAAGCTCGGAAGCGCCACGGCCGGGGAGATCGCGGCGCAGATCAGCCAGGAGGGAGTGCCCGTCTCGGGACGGGCCATCCGGCACATCGCCAAGGGCGCGGGGGCGGTCATGCGCCCGGGCGACGAGGGACGGATGGTCTACTCGCTGGGCTGACAGTCGCCGCGTGACCGCGGCTGCCTGGAGAGCCCCGGACTTCAGTCCGGTATCATCGGCGCCGCAGCCATTCGACCGTCTCTCGGGGAACGTCCGATGATCGTCCCGTTCCGCCACCGCCTGGTACGCGCTGGCGCGGCGTTCGCCATCGTGGCCTCGGCCCTCGCAGGCTGCGGCAGCTCGGGCAACCCCTCGGCCTCGCAGTCCGCTGGTGGCGCCGGCGGCGGAACCATCACCGCGACCAGGGTCGAGTCCGTCGCCGGCGAGGTTCCGGCGAGCATCAGGGCGAGGGGAACGATCATCGTGGCGGCCGACGCCAGCTACGCGCCCAACGAGTTCATGGGCCCGGACGGCAGGACCATCCAGGGGATGGATGCCGACATCGCCGCCGCGCTCGGTCAGGTGATGGGACTGTCCATTCAGATGCAGAATGTGAAGTTCGACAATATTCTTCCGGGCATCCAGGGCGGCCGCTACGACCTGGGGATGTCCTCGCTCACCGACAGCAGGGAGCGCGAGCAGGTCGTCGACTTCGTGACGTATTTCATCGCCGGGACGTCGTTCTTCGTCCGGGCCGGTGGTCCCACCGTCACCACGCTCGGCGACCTCTGCGGGCGGAGGGTCTCGGTGGAGACCGGGACCACCCAGGAGACCGACGCCAACGCGCAGAGGGCGACCTGTACCCGAGCCGGCAGGGCCGATGTCACCGTCCTCTCCTTCGCTGATCAGAACGCCACCGACCTGGCCCTGCAGAGCAGCCGGGTCGACGTCAGCATGGCCGACTCGCCGGTCGCGGCCTACCAGGTGGCCCAATCCAATGGCCAGTTCCAGCTCAGCGGCCAGCCATATGGCACCGCCCCGTACGGGATCGCGCTCCCCAAGGGGAACGGGATGAGCAAGGCGGTGCTCGACGCGGTCAAGCACCTGATGAGCAGCGGTGTCTACTCGAGTATTCTCGCCCGGTGGAGGGTGACGAGCGGCGCCATCACCAATCCCGGCATCAATCAGGCGGCGAGCTGACGCCACCGCCCGCAGCCGTGCGAGCCGTACCGGTCCGGCATCCGGGGCGATGGCTGGCGGCGGCGGTGGTCCTCGTCCTCGTGGCCGACGTCGTCTACTCGCTGGCGACGGCGCGGACCCTGCACTGGGACGTGGTTCGGTACTGGGTGTTCGACGGGCGGATCCTGAACGGGGTCCTGGTGACCCTGAAGCTGACGATCCTGGCCATGCTCCTCGGCGTCGTGCTCGGCGTTGGCCTGGCGGTGATGCGGCTCTCCGCCAACCCGGTGATGTCGATCGTGAGCCGGTTCTACATCTGGTTCTTCCGTGGCACCCCGGTCTACGTGCAGATCCTCTTCTGGGGCAACATCTCCCTGCTCTTTCCGAGGCTGAGCATCGGCATTCCCTTCGGCGGACCGACGTGGCTGAGCGCGGACATCAACCAGGTGGTGACCCTGTTCGTCGCCGCGGTGCTCGGGCTCGGCCTCAACGAGGCCGCGTACATGGCCGAGATCGTCCGCGCCGGGATCATCTCGGTGGATCCGGGACAGACCGAGGCGGCGCAGGCGCTGGGCATGAGCCGTGGGCAGATCATGCGCCGCGTGGTGCTCCCCCAGGCCATGCGGGTGATCGTGCCTCCCACCGGGAACGAGACCATCTCGATGCTGAAGACCACGTCGCTGGTCTCGGTGATCGGAGTCAGTGAGCTCCTGGATTCCGCGATCCAGATCTACGCGGTCAACTACCGCACCCTCGAGCTGCTGATCGTGGCGAGCATCTGGTACCTGGTGGTGACGTCGATCCTCTCCGTCGGTCAGTACTTCGTGGAGCGCCGATTCGCCCGCGGGTCGTCCCGCGGGTTGCCGCCGACTCCGCTGCACCGTCTGCGAAGCGTGCTGATCCCGCGCCATGCCACGGTGGGGGAGAGGCCGCGATGACCGCTCCCATGGTGCTGGCCGAACAGGTGCACAAGAGGTACGGCCGGCTCGAGGTGCTTCGTGGCGTCGATCTGCGCGTCGATGCCGGCGAGGTGATGTGCCTGATCGGGCCCTCCGGCTCGGGGAAGAGCACGTTCCTTCGCTGCATCAATCATCTGGAGAAGATCGATTCCGGGAGGCTGTCGGTGGACGGCGAGCTGGTCGGCTATCGCCAGCGCGGCGACCGCCTCCACGAGTTGAGGGACCGCGAGGTCTGCGCCAAGCGGGCGGAGATCGGAATGGTCTTCCAGCGTTTCAACCTCTTTCCGCACATGACCGCGCTCGGCAACGTGATCGAGGCGCCGATGCGGGTGAGGAGGGAGGGCCGGAGCGTCGCGGAGGAGCGGGGACGCCGGCTGCTCGAGCGGGTCGGCCTCGCCGACCGCGTCGACAGCTACCCCAACCAGCTCAGCGGTGGGCAGCAACAGCGCGTCGCAATCGCCCGGGCGCTGGCCATGCAGCCCAAGCTGATGCTCTTCGACGAGCCCACCTCAGCGCTCGACCCGGAACTGGTGGGCGATGTTCTCGATGTGATGCGCGGCCTCGCCGCTGACGGGATGACCATGGTCGTCGTCACTCATGAGATGGCATTCGCCCGGGAGGTCGGGGA
>JAQBPH010000291.1:0-4047 GCA_028287625.1 Chloroflexota bacterium
GAGGCGGCGCGGCTGGCGGCGGAGGCGAGCGAGCCGCGCGCCGACATCCGGGGAAGCGCGGAGTACAAGCGCGACGTGGTGCGGGTCTTCGTCCAGCGCGGGCTGCGGGCCGCGATCCGGCAGGCACAGGAGGTTGGGGCGTGAAGGTCACGGTCACCGTCAACGGCGCCGAGCGGAGCGCCGAGTGCGAGGCGCGCACCCTGCTCGTCGACTTCATCCGCACCCGGCTGGGGCTGACCGGCACCCATATCGGCTGTGACACCAGCAGCTGCGGCGCCTGCACGGTGCTGCTCGACGGCCGCCCGGTGAAGTCCTGCACCCTGCTCGCGCCCATGGCCGAGGGGAAGGCGATCATCACCGTCGAGGGGCTGGCCCAGGGCGGCGCGCTGAGCCCGGTGCAGAACGGCTTCCACCAGGAGCACGGCCTGCAGTGCGGCTTCTGCACCCCGGGGATGATGCTGGTGGCCACCGCGCTGCTGGAGAGGAACCCCAACCCCACCGACGACGAGATCCGCTGGGCGATCAGCGGCAACATCTGCCGCTGCACCGGCTACATGAACATCGTCAAGGCCGTCCAGCACGCCGCCGCGGCGCAGCAGGCGGCGGCGGCCGCGCCGGCGCCGGAGCCGGTGGCCGCGGGAGCCTCGGCATGAGCGCGATGGCGGTGGGCCCGGGCATCGGTGGCGTGGGCGAGAGCATCAAGCGCAAGGAGGACGCCAAGTTCCTCCAGGGACGGGGCCAGTACGTCGACGACCTGGTGCTGCCGGGGATGCTGCACATGGCGATCCTGCGCAGCCCCTATGCGCATGCGCGGATCCGGAGCGTCGACACCGCCGCGGCCTCGGCGGTGCCGGGGGTGGTGGCGGTGGTCACCGGCGAGCTGATGGCGCAGCACAACCTGGCCTGGATGCCGACCCTGAGCGGCGACACCGAGGCGGTGCTTGCCACCGACAAGGTGCGCTTCCAGGGGCAGGAGGTGGCCGCGGTGATCGCCGAGAGCCGCTACATCGCCGAGGACGCGGTGGCGCTCATCGAGGTCGACTACGAGCCGCTGCCGGCGGTGACCAGCCCGCAGCAGGCGCGCGAGCCGGGGGCGCCGCTGATCCGCGACGAGAAGGAGGGGCAGACCGACAACCAGTGCTACCACTGGGAGTCGGGGGACCGGGCGGCGACCGACGCGGCCTTCGCGCGGGCCGCCAAGGTGGTGGAGCTGTCCACCCACTATCCCCGCTGCCACCCGGCGCCGCTGGAGACCTGCGGGATCGTCGCCGACGTCGACTCGGTGACCGGGCAGGCGACCCTGCACATGACCAGCCAGGCCCCCCACGCCCACCGCACCCTCTTCGCGCTGGTGGCGGGGCTGCCCGAGCAGAAGATCCGGATCATCACCCGCGACATCGGCGGCGGCTTCGGCAACAAGGTGCCGATCTACCCCGGCTACGTGGTGGCGACGGCGGCGTCGCTGCTGATCGGCCGGCCGGTGAAGTGGGTGGAGGACCGCTACGAGAACCTGATCTCCACCGGCTTCGCCCGCGACTACCACATGACCGGGCAGATGGCGCTGGACGCCAACGGGAGGATGATCGGGCTGCGGGTGAGCCTGCTCAGCGACAACGGCGCCTTCTTCGCCGACGCCCAGCCGACCAAGTTCCGGGCCGGGCTCTTCCACATCGTCACCGGCTCGTACGACATCCCCACCGCGCACATCACCGCCGACGGCTACTACACCAACAAGGCGCCGGGCGGGGTGGCGTACCGCTGCTCGTTCCGGGTTACCGAGGCCTCGTACATGATCGAGCGCCTGGTGGAGAGCGCCGCGATCGAGACCGGGACCGATCCCGCCCAGCTGCGGCTGAACAACTTCATCCCCCCCGAGGCGTTCCCGTACAAGTCGGCGACCGGCTTCGTCTACGACAGCGGCGACTACCCCACGGCGATGAAGCTGGCCCTGGAGATGCTCGGCTACGACGAGCTGCGCAGGGAGCAGGCGGAGAAGCGGGCGCGGGGCGAGCTGATGGGCATCGGCGTGGCCAGCTTCACCGAGGTGGTGGGCGCGGGCAAGGGCGCCGAGTACGACATCGCCGGGCTGCGGATGTTCGACTCCGCGGAGCTGCGGGTGCATCCCACCGGCAAGGCGGTGCTGAAGCTCGGGGTGCAGACCCAGGGCCAGGGCCACATGACCACCTTCGCCCAGATCGTCTGCGAGGAGCTGGGCATCCCCGCCCTCGACGTCGAGGTGCAGGAGGGCGACACCGACCACACCCCGTACGGGCTGGGCACCTACGCCTCGCGCTCCACGCCGGTGGGCGGCGCGGCCACCGCGATGGTGTCGCGCAAGCTGCGGGCCAAGGCCCGGTCGCTGGCGGCGCACCTGCTGGAGGCGGCGGAGGAGGACATCGAGTTCGACCACGGGCGCTTCTTCGTGAAGGGCTCGCCGGACCGGGCCAAGACCATCCAGGACTGCGCCTTCGCGGCCTACACCAACCTCCCCGAGGGGATGGAGGCGGGGCTGGAGGGCGTCGTCTACTACGACCCGCCGAACATGACCTACCCCTACGGCACCTACCTGGTGGTGGTCGACATCGACAAGGGCACCGGCGAGGTGAAGGTGCGGCGGATGGTGGCGGTGGACGACTGCGGGGTGCGGATCAACCCGATGATCGTCGAGGGACAGATCCACGGCGGCCTCACCGAGGGCTTCGGCATCGCCTTCATGGAGCTGATCACCTTCGACGAGGACGGCAACTGCATCGGCTCCAACTTCATGGACTACCTGCTGCCCACCGCCTGGGAGACCCCGAGGTTCGAGCTGGGGCAGACGGTGACGCCGTCGCCGCACCACCCCATCGGCGCCAAGGGCGTCGGCGAGTCGGCCACCGTCGGCTCGCCCGCCGCCTTCGTCAACGCCGTCATCGACGCCCTCGCCCACCTCGGCGTCCGCAACATCGACATGCCGGTCACCTCCGACAAGGTGTGGAAGGCCCTCCGCGCCACTGGCGTGACCGAATAGACCCTGCGCCGATCACGCTCGCGGAGCATGGGTGCCACTCTCGCTAGAGTGGCGCCCATGCTGCGCAGCCGCCATCGCCTGACCCTGATGGGCATCGCGGGGCTCATGACCGGATCCGGGACCCTGCACCTAGTCGCTCCGGGCTTCTACCGGCGGATCGTGCCGCGGGTGCTCGGCCATGCCGACGCCGTGGTGGCGGTCAGCGGGGTGTGCGAGCTCGCCTGCGCCGCCCTGCTGCTGCTGCCGGCGACCCGGCGGCTGGGAGCGTACGCGACCGCCGCGCTGCTGGTGGCGGTGTTTCCGGCGAACGTCCAGATGGCGGTGGACGGCGGGCTCGGGGGAGCATCGTTTCCGGTGAACAGCGCGGTCGCGGCCTGGCTGAGGTTGCCGTTGCAGGTGCCGCTCGTGCTCTGGACGCTGCGGCTGCGCGACGACGGCGCCGGGTAGGGCCGGCTGGTCCAGGAGGTCGGAGAGTGGGGGCCCTGGGTCGGCCTCGACTGACAGCCGAGGCGAGGAGGGAGGAGGAGACACGTGGCGGTTTTCAAGGACGCAGCCGATGTCGACGACCACATCGGGCAGATCTTCCGCGACGCGGTCAGCGACCCGCAGCTGGGGCCGAGGTTCGCCGAGTCCGGTGTCGTGCTCAGGATCACCTGCACCGAGCCGGCCTGCAGCGTGACCGCGGACCTCCCCAACTCGACGGTGTACTTCGACGACGATTCGGCGCCGAAGCCGGACGTCGAGATGTTCATGACGGCCGACGTCGCGCACCGCTTCTGGCTGGGCAGGGTGAACATCGCCGCGGCGCTCGCCAGGGGCGAGATGCGCGCCACGGGACCGATCCCCAAGATCCTGAAGCTGGTCCCGCTCGCGAGGACGGTGTTCCCGCGCTACGCCGAGCTCTGCGAGAGGATCCCGGTCGGTCCCGCCTGAGGCGCGGAATGGGGCATGGGGCCGGGTGAGGGCAGCGGCAGCAGCGGCGGCGCCGGCGGCGGAGCGGGAACCGGGGCGGGCGGCGCCGGCGGGGGCCGGGACGG
>JAQBPH010000303.1:0-2558 GCA_028287625.1 Chloroflexota bacterium
GGTCGCAAGTCAGCGATGGCCCCTGGCGGGCCCACCCTCACGCGATGAAAATGCGCCAAGCGCTTCGCGCGGGCCTATTTTCGTATCAGACATCGTGCGCTGGCGCGCCCGATGCCGGCTCCCGCCCCCCCTCGCCGGCACTCGCCGGCGGCGTTCGCTTCGCGATCGCAATTTGCGCAGCCACCGGCCGAGGCACCACGCGAGCAACGCGAGCGTTGCTCCTGGAAAACCGCAGGATCCGCGGAGAGGGCCGCGCAGCGAGGCGCCACCGGGAAGGCCGTGATGCCCATGCGGGGTTCCAGCGCCCACCCCGGAAGCCGCTCGGGGGGTCCGGTGCGAGGAACGCGCAGCGTTCCTCGTGGTCCCTCGGCCCGTCGACCCTTCACGACAAGCGCGCGACGCGCGCGTCGCCGGCGAGTGCCGGCGCGGAGGGGGGTATGCCACGGCATCGGGCGCGCCAGCGCACGATGTCTTTGGCATGAGCGGGGGGAGGCGAAGCCTCCCCCCGGTAAGAACCGGCGGCAGAGCGGCCCCACGCGAATCTCGACCGGCGGCAGAACTGCCGGGCATCTCCACCCCGTGACAGATCGGCCGAGCATCCCCACCCGCGGCAGATCGGCCAAGCATCCCACCGGCGGCAGATCGGCCGAGCATCCCCACCCGCGGCAGATCGGCCGAGCATCCCCACCCGCGGCAGAACTGCCGCGCTTGCCGACCGGCGACGGTTCGCCGAGCAGTTCGACCGCTCCCGCTGAGAGCGCCGACGAGTTCGCCAGGGCACCGCAGGTTTCCGGGGGGGTCGGTCGTTTACCTGATGAGCCGGGGCGCCCGCCAGCCCCGGCTCATTTCATTTCCAGGGCCGCGCGGGCGCGCAGCAGTCCCCTCCGCCGTCGCCGGAGCCGGTGTGCGCGACAGTCCGCCCATACGTCCGGACGGCTCCATGACGGTGTCCTGAGATACTTCGTCGATGCCCACCGTCACCGCCTCCCCGACCACCACGGCGTCCAGCTTCGAGTCCCTGAATCCCGCGACCGGCCAGCTGGTCGGTCGCTTCCCTCTCGACGGCCCCGCGGAGGTCGCCGCCGCCGTCGCACGTGCCCGCGTCGCGGCGGCGTGGTGGGGCGCGCTGGAGTTCGGCGAGCGTGCCCGGCGGCTGCGCGGCCTCAAGGCGCTCCTCGCCCGCCGCGCCGAGGAGCTCGGCGACCTCGTCCATCTCGAGAACGGCAAGCCGCGCACCGACGCCTTCCTCGAGATCATGCTCGCCATCGACCATCTCGAGTGGGCGGCGCGGAACGCGCGGCGGGTGCTGGGACCGCGCCGGGTCAGGGCCGGGCTGCTGGCGGCGAACCAGGCGGCCAGCGTCGAGTACCTGCCCCTGGGGGTGATCGGCGTCATCGGGCCCTGGAACTACCCCGTGTACACGCCGATGGGCTCGATCTCCTACGCGCTCGCCGCCGGCAACGCGGTGGTCTTCAAGCCGAGCGAGTACACCCCGGCGATCGGCCGCTGGATCGCCGACGTGGCCGCCGAGGCCATCCCCGAGCACCCCGTGCTCCAGGTGGTGACCGGCGCCGGCGAGACCGGCGCCGCGCTCTGCGCCTCGGGGGTCGACAAGCTGGCGTTCACCGGCTCGGCCCGGACCGGCCGGCGGGTGATGGCCGCCTGCGCCGAGCGGCTCACGCCCGTGCTCCTGGAGCTGGGCGGCAACGACGCCATGATCGTCGACGAGGACGCCGACCTCGACGCCGCCGCCAACGCCGCGGTCTGGGGCGCCCTCCAGAACGCCGGCCAGGCGTGCATCTCCGTGGAGCGCGTGTACGCGGTGGATGCCATCCACGACCGCTTCGTCGGCAAGGTCACCGAGCTGGCCGGCAGGGTGCGCGCCGGCGAGGGCGACGGCGCCGACATCGGCCCGATCACCATGCCGGGGCAGCTGGACGTCATCTCCCGGCACCTCGCCGACGCGTTCGAGCGCGGCGCCCGGGCGGTGGTCGGCGGACCCGACGCGGTGCATGCCCCCTACGTCGACCCGGTGGTGCTCGTCGACGTCCCCGCGGGCGCGCTGATCCTGAAGGAGGAGACCTTCGGACCCACGCTGCCGATCGTCCGGGTGCGCGATGCGGACGAGGCGGTGCGGCTCGCCAACGACAGCCGCTACGGCCTCGGCTCCGTGGTCTTCGCCAGGCGCCGGGGGAAGGAGCTGGCCCGCCGCCTGCGCGCCGGCATGACCAGCGTGAACGCGGTCATCGCCTACGCCGCCATTCCCAGCCTGCCCTTCGGCGGCGTCGGCGACTCCGGGTTCGGACGCATCCACGGGGATGACGGGCTGCGCGAGTTCTCCCGCTCCAAGTCGACCACGTCCATGCGCTTCCCGCTTCCCGTCGACCTGCAGAGCTTCGACCGGCCCCAGGCGGCGGTGCGCGCCGTCAGGGCGATCACCCGGCTGCGCCACGGCCGGGGGGGCGGTCCGGGCCGGTAGGCGGAGCTCGCCCTCAGCGGCTGCGGCCGAGCGCCTCGATGAAGGCCATGCCGCGGGGCGTGCCCAGCCCGGTCACGTC
>JAQBPH010000319.1:0-4051 GCA_028287625.1 Chloroflexota bacterium
CGCCGCCGGCCGCCACCCTGCCGGACCTCGGCGAGCTGCTCGCCGCCGGGGAGGCCGCTGCCGCCGGCGGCGATCTCGACCGCGCCATCCGCAGCTTCCGGCAGGCCGCCTTCCTGGCGCCGGACCACGGCTCCGCCCACGCCTCGCTCGGCGTCGCCCTGGAGGCGGCGGGAGACGCCGAGGCCGCCGCCCGGGCCTTCATGGCGGCGCGCGCCGCCCTCGCCCGCTCCGCGGTCGCGGTCTCCGACAGCGACCTCCAGGGCCCCGACCGCGGCGCCCTGGCCGCCCTGCTCGCCGCCCGCCTGGAGGCTCGCCGATGACCACTGTGCTGGTCTTTCGCAATGGTGACGGGCACTACGCCGTGCCCGTCGAGCACTGCCGCGAGGTGCGTCCCGCCGCCGAGGTCACGCCCCTGCCCACCCTGGAGGCGGACGTGGTCGGAGTGCTGCGCTGGCACGACCGCGCCCTCAGCGTGGTCGCGCCGCTCGGGCCGGGGGGCGCCCACGTGATCGTCCTCGACACCGGAGCGGAGCCCTTCGCGCTGCTGGTCGACGCGGTGGTGGGGATCGAGCACCTCGAGGATGGCAGCGTCGGCGACGCGCCCCGGGGACAGCGCGACGCGCTCGTCAGCGGCACCGTGACGGCGAGACGGCGCGACCTGCTGTTCGTCGTCGATGCCGGCGCGATCGAGCGGAGGCTGCACCGGTGAGCGAGCGTCACCTGGTCCTGGTCGCCGACGACTCCCGGGTGGTGCGGGTGATGCTGCGGCGCCAGCTCGAGGCCCGCGGGCTGCGGGTCGAGGAGGCGGAGGACGGTCACCAGGCGGTACGCCTCTGCCGGATGCTCCGCCCCGACATCGTGCTCCTCGACGTGGAGATGCCCGGGCTCGACGGCTACACCGTGCTGCGCATCCTGCGCGAGGACGCCGAGCTCTCCGACATCCCCGTCGTCTTCCTCACCGCGCACGCCGAGACCGAGGACGTGGTCAGGGGACTGCAGCTGGGCGCGCACGACTACCTGCGCAAGCCGTTCGAGCCCAGCGAGCTGATCGCCCGGGTGAGCGCCGCGCTGCGCGTCAAGTCGCTCCAGGACGAGCTGCGCCGTCGCAACGCCGAGCTGGAGACGGTGACGCGCACCGACGCGCTCACCGGCATCTGCAACCGGCGGCACCTCGAGGAGCGGCTGCAGGGCGTGCTCGCCGCCGCGCGCCGTCATCGCCAGCCCGCGGCGGTGCTCATGATCGACGTCGACCACTTCAAGCGGGTCAACGACACCCTGGGGCACGCCGGCGGTGACGCGGTGCTGCGCCAGGTCGCACAGCGGCTGCACCAGCGGGTGCGCCTCGAGGACGTGGTCGGACGCTGGGGAGGCGAGGAGTTCGTGGTGCTCAGCGGCGCCACCGACGCGACCGCCGCGGAGGCACTCGCCGGGCGGCTGCTCGCCGCGGTCGCCGGCAGTCCGTTCGCCATCGAGGGTGCCGACGACGTCAGCGTCACCGTCAGCATCGGCTGCGCGGCCGGCACCGACGACGCCGAGGCGCTCCTCCGCCGCGCGGACGCCGCCCTCTACGAGGCGAAGTCGAACGGGCGCAACCGCGTCGTGGTGTCCGGCGGCCGGCACTCGCCGATCCCCGTGCACGACTGAGATCCTGTATCATCACGCTCCGCGTCTCACGACGTGTCCCCGCCACCGCGACGTGTGGAGAGCCGCCATGTCCCTGGACGTCCCCACCGCACTGATCGAGAAGGCCGAGCACGGAGAGGTCGACGACGTCGAGTTCGTCACCTGTGTGAAGAGCTCGCTCCCCTATGCCTGGGCGGTCGTCGAGGGGGTGGCGCGCGACCTCCACGCCGGCGCGCTGACCGATGGCGGCTACGCGCTCCACACCACGCCGCCGTCCACCGAGGCGGAGCGGGGGCAGCTGCTCCGCGCGCTGGCGAGCGACGCCATCCGGGGCGCCCTGGAGCGCCACCTCGCGGTGCGCCTCGCCTTCCAGAACTGCCATTACGTCGCCGCCTTCACCCCCGGACCGGAGTCCGACGGGGCGCGGCGCGAGTTCGTCTCGGTGCGCAGCCAGATCCTGGCCCAGACCCCCGCGCTGCGCGACTGCTGACCGGCGCGGCCTCCGCGCCCGCGGGCGCCGAAGCGCAGGGCGGCGGGCGGTCGTGGGTGCCGCTATGCTGGCAGCCACGGACATGCACCCGCGGGTGCCGCGGGTGAGGAGGGGGCTGGTGGTGACCGAGGCGCGGATGACGCAGGCCACCAGGGCGGACGACGGCGGGTTCCTGTTCGAGCTCGCCGCCGTCAGCGACCGCGGCACGGTGCGCGCCGAGAATCAGGACGCCTGGTCGCTGGTGCCGCTCGAACCCGGTCGCGGCTGCCTGCTCCTGCTCGCCGACGGCATGGGCGGTCACGCCGGCGGGCGCGAGGCCGCGGTGCTGGCGGTGCGCGAGGCCGCCGAGCGCCTCCGCGAGACCCCCGATCCCCACGCCGGTCTCGGCGAGGCGGGCGAGAGCGCCAACGCGGCGATCGCCGAGCTGCGTCGCGACCACGGCGGCGCGGTGATGGGCACCACCCTGGTGCTGGCGGCGGTGAGCGCGGGACGGGCGACGATCACCAACGTCGGCGACAGCCGCGCCTACCTGCTTCGCGACGGCAGTGCCGCGCAGGTCACCCAGGACCACTCGGTGCTCGCCGAGGCGATCCGGGCCGGGCACCTCGAGATGGGCGGCGCCGGCGACCCGCCGCGCAACCTGCTCACCCGCGCGCTCACCGGCGAGCCCGTCGACGCCGACCGCTTCTCGGTCGAGCTGCGCGCCGGCGACGTGCTCCTGCTCTGCTGCGACGGCGCCTGGGACCCGCTCGGCGGTGACCGGCTCGGCCGCCTCCTGGGCGGCGACGGCCCGCTCGAGGGGCTGCTGATCCGCGCCTGCGACGCCGCCCTGGAGGCCGGTTCGCGCGACAACGTCACCCTGGTCGCCTGCCGGGTGGCCGCCGCCGGCATCCGCGAAGGCGGCTGAGGACACCCCGCCCGGGCTCGGCTATCCTGTCACGGGACTCAGACGAGGGTGAGGGGGCAGTCCATGAGCGGCATCCCGCAGGTGGGAGCCGAGTTCGCCGGCTACCGCATCGAGCGGCTGCTCGGCCGCGGCGGGGTGGGCATCGTGTACCTCGCCCTCGACCTGCGGCTGCAGCGACGCGTGGCCCTCAAGATCCTCGCCACCGAGCTCTCCAACGACGAGCGGGTGCGCGAGCGCTTCGCCCGCGAGCCCCGGCTGGCGGCGTCCATCGACCACCCCAACATCATCCCCATCTACGAGGCGGGCGAGGCCGAGGGCAACCTCTACATCGCCATGCGCCACGTCGACGGCTGCGACCTCGGCGTCCTGGTGCGCCGCGAGGGGCCGCTCGACGCGGCCCGCGCGGTCGCCATCGTCGCCCAGGTGGGGAGCGCCCTCGACGCCGCGCACGCGCGCGGCCTGTACCACCGCGACGTGAAGCCGGCGAACATCCTGGTGGTGGCGCGACCGGACGCGCAGAGCACCGACCACGCCTACGTCGCCGACTTCGGCATCACCAAGAACAGCAGCACCCGCAGCCTCACCAGGACCGGGCAGTACGTCGGCACCCTCGACTACGTGGCGCCCGAGCAGATCAGGGGCGAGCGCGTCGACGGGCGCACCGACATCTACGCGCTCGGCTGCGTCCTCTACGAGTCGCTGACCGGGGTGCCGCCCTTCCAGAAGGACAACGACGCGGCGAGCATCTACGCCCACCTCGCCGAGGCGCCGCCGCTGCTCAGCGCGAAGCGGTCCGGGCTGCCACCGGGGCTCGACGCGGTGGTGGTCATGGCCATGGCCAAGTCACGCGACGAGCGCTACGCGACCGGTGCCGAGATGGCGGCGGCGGCGCGCCGGGCGCTGGGCGAGCCGGGTGCGCGCGGGGCCACCGCCACCCGGCCGCGTCGCCGGGCCTCGACCAGGGTGGTCGCCACCGTCGCGGCGGTGCCGGACACCAGGGTGGTCGCCACCCCGGCGCTCCAGCCCCCGCC
>JAQBPH010000355.1:0-5107 GCA_028287625.1 Chloroflexota bacterium
ATCCGAGCCACCACCCGTGCTCGTGGGTGGAAGGCGTATGGGTACAAGGGGCTCACAGTGCCGGAGCCCCTGTTGAGAACGTGGAGAAAGAGGGCGACGTCAAGGCCAGGCTCCTCGA
This sequence comes from Chloroflexota bacterium, assembly GCA_028287625.1. Lineage (GTDB taxonomy): Bacteria > Chloroflexota > Dormibacteria > Aeolococcales > Aeolococcaceae > CF-96. Next base: position 119 of record JAQBPH010000355.1, read on the forward strand.
CTCCGTCGAGGACGCTTTCGCTGCGTTCGAGCGCCTGCTGACCGCCATCCCGCTGGACCGCCGCTTCGGCGGCTGGACAGTGCGCGAGGTCATCGGGCACCTGGCGTCCTGGACCGAGGCGGCGGCGAGCGGCATTCTCGAGGACCTCGCCGGCTTCCCGTGGCACGACGAGGAGCGGGACGCCTTCAACGGCCGCGCCCGGCAGCAGGTCCTGGTGGAGAGCGACGCCCAGCTGGTGCAGCGCTACTGCGCCGCCCGCACCACCCTCCTCGCCACCCTGATGTCGGCGCCGCCGGCGGCGCTGGGGCCGGGGTCCGCCGCCGGAGAGTGGGCCCGGGGCATCGTGGAGCACTACATGGGGCACGTCGCCAGGCTCGAGGGCAAGCCCGCGGCCTAGAGCCCGCCGGAAGGGGTGGACATCGGGACCGAGGCCGTGCACCATGGGCCTCGATTCGATCGCCGACGCGTCGATGGGCGGGCACCGGCAACTGGAAGGGAACGATATGACGTTCGTCAACGTGACGACCACATTTGCCCGGCGTCGTGGCGCGACCGCCGGCATCCTCGCCGCCCTGGTGTCGGCGGCCGCCCTCGCGCCCTGCGTCACCGCGATGGCGTCGGGAGGCTCCTCGCACCACCGCTCGCACTCCGGCTCGGGCTCCAGGGGTCACGGCTCTCCGGCCCCGGCGCCCGGCGGTGGGCGCAACCTCCTGACCAGCGCCGACGGCACCCTGAACACCGCCGTGGGCGTCTACAGCGACTGCAGCGGCGCCACCGCGGTGCCCACCGGCATGGCCGCGGTCGACACCTGCGTCCGGGGTCGCACCTACTTCGTGGGCCACAACCAGGGCGTGTTCACCCCGCTCATGCACATGGTGGTGGGCTCGATCATCACCTGGTACGACGCCCGCGGCGCGGCCCACCGCTACCGGGTGGTGGCGGTGCGCGACACCCCCGGGGGCGGCGCCCGTCCCCTGACCACCACGACCCACCGCGTCGCCGCCCAGTTCCAGACCTGTGCGGTCACCAACGGGTCCGTGGACCGCATCCTGGACGCCGTCGCCGCCTGAGGCTTGGTCGTTGCGCACGAGAGCGACGGGATCGCTTTCTCGCGGCACGTCCAACGTCCCGGAGGTCCGGTTGGAGAGATCCTTTGATCTGACTTTTTCCATCTGCGGAGAGGGGGCCCTAGGGTTCCGCCGGCGGTGTCGCCGGGCAGCGACCGAGAGGGCAAGCGGCGTCGAGCCGTGACACGGAGGGATAAAAACCCGGGAGATCGTCCTTTTCCGTGCCCGTCGAGGTGCGTCGAGGTGCCCGATCTCCTGGTGGGCCAGCCGGTGGTCCTGTCCATCGACGTGCAGCAGGACGGCGCCGCCGTCGACGGTCCGATCCCCCACATGCCGGGATTCGAGCAGCGGCTCGAGCGGTCGGTGGCGATCGTCGAGGCGGCACGCGACGCCGGCGTCCCGGTCATCTTCGTGCAGGAGCGGCACGCGCGCACCTGGGTCGACTTCGGGCGTGAGCTCGACGGGCGCGAGCGGGCGCACTGCCTGGAGGACGACCCCGGCACCGCGCTGCATCCGCGGCTGCGGCCGCAGCCGGACGAGTACCACGTGCCCAAGCGGCGCTACTCGGCGTTCTTCGGCACCGACCTCGACATCCTGCTCCGCGGGCTCGGGGCGCGGACCCTGGTGCTCCTCGGCGGCCTGACCGACGTCTGCGTGCACTACACCGTCGCCGACGCGCACCAGCACGACTACGTGGTGCGCGTCGCCGCCGACGCCGTGGGCGGCTCGTCGCTGCCCGCGCACGAGGCCTCGCTGCTGGCGATGGAGTACCTGCAGTCCGGCGCGGTGCGCCTCACCCGGGAGATCGTCGCCGCGCTGCGCGAATACACGGGGCCGCGGCGTCCGGCGGTGCGTCCACGGCTGGTGGTGGGCACGATGTGAGCCTGCTCGGCGAGGCGATCTGCACCGACGGCGTGATCGACGAGCCGGGCCCACTGCCGGACGGCGGCGTCGTCGCCGCGGTCCGCGACCTGCACGTGACCTTCGGCGGCCGCCGCCGGCCGGTGCAGGCGGTCCGCGGCGTCGACCTGGAGCTGCGCGCCGGAGAGATCCTCGCCCTGGTCGGCGAGTCCGGCTCGGGCAAGACGGTGCTGGGACTCTCGCTGCTGGGACTGCTTCCTCCCCAGGCGCACGCGCGCGGCGAGGTGCGGGTCGGCGACGTCGACATGCTGACGGCGCCGGAACCGCTCCGCCGGCGCGTGCGCCGCGAATCGCTCGGCGCCGTCTTCCAGGACCCGCTGAGCTCGCTCAACCCCACCATGCGCATCGGTGACCAGGTGGCCGAGGTGGCGGGGTCGCGCGCCGCGGCGGTGCGGCTGCTCGAGCAGGCCGGGATCGCCGATGCCGGGGACCGCCTCGCCCAGTACCCGCACCAGCTCTCCGGTGGGCTCCGCCAGCGGGTGATGATCGCCATCGCCATCGCCGGCAACCCCCGGCTGCTGGTCGCCGACGAGCCCACCACCGCGCTGGACGTCACCGTGCAGGCGCAGGTGCTCCGGCTGCTGCGCCGCCTCTGCGACGAGATCGGCTGCGCGGTGGTGCTGGTCACCCACGACCTCGGCGTCGCCGCCACGGTGGCGGATCGCATCTGCGTCATGTACGCGGGCCGCGTCATGGAGGCGGGCGGGGGTGCCGCCGTCCTGGCGCGGCCCGCCCATCCCTACACCGCGGCGCTGCTCTCCTCGCGGCTGCTCCTGACCAGCCCTCGCGGCCGCGCCCTGGGCACCATCGGCGGCGAGCCGCCCGACCCGCGCTCGCCGCTGCCCGGCTGCGCCTTCAGCCCGCGCTGCCCCGCCGCCACCGAGGCCTGCACCGAGGGCGGTCCGCCGCCGCCCGCCACCGCGCCGACCCACGACGGGCTCAGCGCCTGCATCGTCCCCGGGGCGGCGGCGGCCTCCCGGATGGGGGAGCCGCAGCGGTCGCGTCCGCAGCCCTCGGCGACGCCTGCCGGCGGGGTGCGGGTGGAGGACGTGGTCGTCCGCCACCGGCTCCGCCGCGGACACCTCGACGCCCTGCGCGGTGTCAGCCTCGAGGTCGCGCCCGGCGAGGCGGTGGCGGTGGTCGGGGAGAGCGGGAGCGGCAAGACCACCCTGCTCCGGGTGATCGCGGGCCTGCAGCGGCCCACGTCGGGCCGGGTCACGCTCGCCGAGGGCACCAGCCCCCTGATGGTCTTCCAGGACCCCGGGTCCAGCCTGACCCCATGGCTCACGGTGGGCGAGCAGGTCGCCGACCGCGTCCGCCGGCTCCCCGCGGACGAGCGCGACGAGCGGGTGCGCCAGGCGCTCGCCTGGGTGGGCCTGCCCCGGGAGACCGCGTGGGCACGCCCGCCGCAGCTCTCCGGCGGCCAGCGCCAGCGCGTCGCCCTCGCCCGCGTGGTCGCCGACGACTGCCGTCTGCTGCTCTGCGACGAGCCCATCTCCGCGCTCGACGCCTCGCTCGCCGCGGGCGCGCTCAACCTCATCCGCCGGCTGCGCCACCAGCTCGGCATGGCGGTGGTGTTCGTCACCCACGACCTCGCCGCGGCACGCTACATCGGCGATCGCATGCTGGTGATGCGGCACGGCGAGGTGGTCGAGAGCGGCCCCGCGGAGCGGATCTGCGGATCGCCCGGTACCGAGTACACCCGCGAGCTCGTCGCCGCGGTGCCGGGGCGAGGCCGGTGGCGGTAGCCGGGCCCTTCCCGGAGGCGGCGGTCCCGGTGCGACCGCGCCGGAGGATGTCCGTCGACCTCGCCGGCCGGCTGCGCGCCGTCCCCGGCCTCGACCTCATCGGCGCCGCCGTGTTCACGCTCCTGGTGGCGGTGGCGCTGCTCGGCCCGGTGCTGCTGCGCACCGACCCCACCACCGCGGTGGCCGACCCCTTCGCAGCCCCCTCCGCGCACCACCTCTTCGGCACCGACGACCTCGGCCGCGACATCCTCACCCGGGTCCTGCACGGGCTCCGTGCCAGCCTGGGCAGCTGCGTGGTGGTGATCGGCTCGGGGGTGCTCGTCGGCGGCGCCGTCGGGCTCGTCGCCGGGCTGCGCGGCGGCGTCGTCGACGCCGCCCTGATGCGCTTCACCGACGTCTTCCTCGCCCTCCCCGGGCCGGTGCTGGCGATCGCCGTGGTCGCCGCCCTCGGTCCGAGCCTGTCGCACACGCTGCTCGCCGTCGCCGTGGTCTGGTGGCCGTGGTATGCGCGGCTGGTCCGCGGCGAGGCCCGGTCGCTGGCCCACCGTCCCTTCGTCGACTCGGCGCGGCTCTGCGGGGTGGGGCGGTGGCGGCTGGTGCTGCGCCACATCCTCCCCGGCACGCTGCGGCCGGTCGTGGTCACCGCGAGCCTCGACGTGCAGAACCTGGTGCTCACGCTCGCCGGCCTCTCCTTCCTCGGATTGGGCGCTCCGCCGCCGGCGCCCGAGCTCGGCTCCATGGTCGCCAAGGGCCAGGACTATTTCTTCGGTCACCCCTGGATCCCGCTCATCCCCGCGGCCGCCGTCTTCGTCCTTGCGGTCGCCGCGAACCTCACCGGGGACGCGATCCGCAGCCTCGACACCCGCCGTGGCTGACCAGTCTGAGAGGAGGAGGAGACCGATGAACCGACGCGCTGCCCTCGGCATCCTGGCGGCGGCCACGCTGGCCACGTCCTGCGGAAGCAGCGCGTCGGGACGCGGCACCACCGCGGCGTCGAGCGACGTCCTCCACCTCGCCTACTACGGCGACCAGACCACCCCCGACCCCGACGTCTTCTACGACATCGAGGGGCTGACCACCATCCTCCCCGTGTACGACAACCTGATCCGCTACAAGCCGGACAGCAGGGAGTTCCAGGGCGACCTTGCCACCACGTGGACGCGGTCGGACGACGGCCTCACCTACACCTTCACGCTGCACCCGGGCGTGGTCTTCGACGACGGCACGCCCTGCGACAGCAGGGCGGTGGCGGC
>JAQBPH010000362.1:0-3695 GCA_028287625.1 Chloroflexota bacterium
GCCTTCGAGTACTGGGCCCACGCCGCCTGCGTGCTGCCGCTCGAGGAGTGGCCCTGGTTCGAGAGCCGGCGGCGCCGCTTCCGCGAGCGGCGGGCGCGGTCCGACCGGAGCACCGAGGCGTTGCGCCGAGAGGTGCTGGCCCGCATCGCCGACCTCGGCCCGGTCACCGCGGCAGACCTCGGCGGCGCGAAGAGCGGCAACGGGGTGTGGTGGGACTGGTCGCCGCTCAAGGTCGCCATCGAGCAGCTCCTGGCGAGCGGGGAGGTGGCCTGCGTCGAGCGGCGCGGCTGGCGGCGGGTGTACGAGCTGACCGAGCGGGTGGTCCCCGCCGAGCTGCGCGCCCAGGCGCCGCCCGACGACCTCGGCTGCGCCGCCCACCTCGTCGCTCTGGCGGCGGAGCGGCTGGGCGTGGGCACGCTCGGCGACCTCGCCGACTACTTCCGGCTCCCCATGGCCGAGGCCCGCGCCGGCATCGTGGCGGCGGGGCTCACCCCGGTGGTCGTCGAGGGCTGGCGGCAGCCCGCCTGGGCCGAGCCGGCTGCGCTGGCGGCTCCGCCGCCCCCGGCGCGCTTCCGCCCGGTGCTGCTGTCGCCCTTCGACTCGCTGCTCTGGGATCGGCGCCGCGCCGAGCGGACGCTGGGGTTCGTCCACCGCCTCGAGGCGTACGTCCCCCGCGCGCTGCGCGAGCACGGCTACTTCGTCATGCCCCTGCTCGCCGGCGGCCGGATCCGCGGCCGGGTCGACCCGGTGCGCCGCGGCCGCACCCTGGTGGCACGCCGGGTCTCGGTCGATCGCGCCGCCGTGCCGGCGATGGCGCGCGCGCTGGTGGAGGCGGCGACCTGGGTGGGGTGCGACGCCGTCGTGATGGAGGAGGTGGTCCCCACCGAGCTGGCGGTGCCGCTGCGTGCCGAGGTGGGCGCAGCCGGCGGCTGAGCTGGGGCCAGAACATCACTGCAGGCCCACTGATCCCTAACTGAGAAGGCGTTGCGTCAGCACGGTCTGTCAGTTGGCATCAGATCAGAACTGCCCGCAGCCGGCTCCGTGCACGGTGGCGGTCAGCTCGGGCAGGGGCTCGATCCGGGGCAGCACCCGGGCGTCCTCCACCGGGGCGAAGTCGCCGGTCGCGGGGTCCTGCAGGTAGGCGAGGGCAGGACCGTCGCGCACCATCGATGCCAGGGCGTCGCAGTAGAGGTCGACGTCGGCCTCGGTGGTGGCGATGCTGAAGGAGGCGCGCACCGCTCCGGGGATGGTGGCGCGCTCCCCCCGGCGGAGCGCGTCGCGGATGCCGCCGGCCTGCTCGTCGGAGATGCCCAGCAGGTGGGTGATGTACGGGTGCGCGCAGAAGCAGCCGTGACGCACCCCGATGGCGTGCTCGGCGCTCAGCGCCGCGGCCACCAGCGCGTGGTGGATCCCGGGCACGGTGAGCGTGACCACGCCGACCCGGTCGACCCCGGGGCCGTCCTCCCAGAGGCGGTGGTGGACCAGCCCGGGCAGCTCGGCGAGGCGCTCGCGGGCGCGGGCCAGGAGGGCGCGCTCGTGCTCGGCGACGCGCTCCATGCCCACCTCCTGGAGGGTGGCGGCCGCCGCCGCCAGCGCCACCGCGCCGATGACGTTCGGCGAGCCCGCCTCGAGGCGGTCGGGGAGCCCCGTCCAGAGCACGTCCTCGAGGGTCACGAAGTCGACCGCGCCGCCGCCGGCGAGCAGCGGCTCGCAGCCCTCGAGCAGGGCGGTGGGGGCCACCAGCACGCCGGCGCCGAAGGGCGCGTACATCTTGTGCCCGCTCAGGCTGAGGCAGTCGATGCCCGACGCCGCCATGTCGATGGGGCGGTGCGGGGCCAGCTGGGCGGCGTCGACGGCGAGCAGGGCGCCGTGCTCGTGGGCGAGGCGGCCGAGCTCGGCCACCGGGAGGATCTCGCCGGTGACGTTGCTGGCCCCGGTGACGGCGAGCACCGCCACCGGGTGCGCGGGGTCGCGCAGCGCCGCGGCGACCGCCTCGAGCAGCGCCTCCGGGGAGAGTGGCGGCGGCAGCGTCACCACCGGTGCCACCCGCCGCCAGGGCAGCAGGTTGGCGTGGTGCTCGACCGCGGTGGTGAGCACCACGTGACCGTCGGGGATGCGCAGGCAGTGGGCCAGGTGGTTGACCGCGTCCGTCGTGTTCCGGACGAAGATGACCGAATCGGTGGGGCGCGCGCCGACGAAGCCGGCGACGGTCTGGCGGGCGGCCTCGTAGAGGCGGGTCGAGACCTGCGAGGTGAAGCCGGCGCCGCGGTGGACGCTCGAGTACCAGGGCAGGGCGCGCTCCACCGCCTCGAGCACGGCCCGCATCGCGGGGGTGCTGGCGGCGGCGTCGAGGTTGATGTAGCGGCGTCGCCCTCCGGTGGCCAGGGGCACCTCGAGGTCGGCGCCCACCAGGGCGGGCAGCGTGAGCGGAGCGGGCATGTGGCGGCCAGCGTACCGCGCCCATGCCATCCCGGCGGAGGTCAGCCAGCCGCCACCCTCCCCCCGCGGACCACCGTGCGCACCGGGTCGGCGCCGAGGTGGTAGCCGAGGTCGAGCCAGTGCGGGGTGTCGAGGACCGCGAGGTCGCAGCGCATCCCCACGCGGAGCACCCCCCGGTCGGTGAGCCCGAGGGCGGCGGCCCCTCCCGCGGTGGCGGCGACCACCGCCTGGGCCGGGGTGAGGCCGCCGAGCGCCACCGCCAGGGAGATCATCAGCGGCATCGACTCGCTGTAGCAGGTCCCCGGGTTGCAGTCGGTGGCCACCGCGACCCGGGCGCCCGCCTCCAGCAGCCGCCGCCCCGGAGGCGGCGGTCCGCCCAGCACCAGTGACGCCCCGGGGAGGATGACCCCGACCACCCCGGCGGCGCCGAGGGCCCGGAGGTCGCCGTCATCGGCGTGCTCGAGGTGGTCGGCGCTCACCGCCCCGGCGCGGGCGGCGAGCCGGGCGCCGCCACCGCGGCTGCGCTGGTCGGCGTGGAGCTTGCCCCGCAGCCCCACCCGCCGGCCCGCGTCGAGCAGCCGGAGGCACTCGTCGACCGTGTAGGCGCCGTGCTCGCAGAATGCGTCCACGAAGCGTGCCAGGGGGGCGGCGCGCCCGACCCCGTGGGTGCACACCCCGTCGACGAAGGCGTCGCGGTCGCCGTCGGGGAGGGCGTGGAGCGGCAGATAGGTGGTCACCACCTCGGGCAGCGTGGGATCCTCGCCGAGGGCCAGGGCGGCACGCAGCTGGCGCAGCTCGGCCTCCTCGTCGAGCCCGTAGCCGCTCTTCACCTCGACGGTGGTGGTGCCCGCGCAGAGCATCCGCCGCGCCCGCGGGCGGGCCGCGGCCACCAGCTCCTCCAGGCTGCCGGCCCGGGTGGCGGCGACCGTGGCGCGGATGCCCCCGCCGGCCGCGGCGATCTCCTCGTAGCCGCGTCCCGCCGCCCGGGCGGCGTACTCGCCGCTGCGCTCGCCGAGCCAGACCAGGTGGCTGTGGGCGTCGACGAAGCCGGGCACCACCGCGCCCCCGCCGGCGTCGAGCACCACCGTGCCGGGGCCGACCGCGACCGAGCGGGTCACCTCCGCCTCGGGCCCCAGCGCGCAGATCCGCGACCCGCGCGCCGCCACCGCGGCGCCCTCGACCACCCCCGGGGCGTCGCCGCGGTCGGGGTCGCACGTGACCAGCGCGCCGATGTTGCGCACCAGCAGGGTGGCGGC
>JAQBPH010000406.1:0-5969 GCA_028287625.1 Chloroflexota bacterium
CCGCGGCCCCCCCGGCCGCGGCGGTCCCGGCGGTGAGCAGCGCCACCAACCCGGCCGCGGACCAGCCCCGGCGCCGCCGCCTCGCCGCCGGCACCTCGTCGGGGGCGGCCATCTCGGCGGCGAGGTCGGCGAGCTCCTCGAGGTCGGCCATCCACTCCGATCGACGCGAGTCCGGCGGCGCGGCACTCACCGCCGGCTCAGCCCTGCGCCACGGCGACCTGACAGGTGCGCACCCGGTCACGGCAGGAGGAGCAGTCGACGATATGGGCGGCGACGTCGCGCATCCGTCCCCGGCTGGTGGGGCGCCGGTTCTCGGCGCTCCCCAGCAGCTCGAGGGTGCGGCCGCACCCGTCGGCGGGACGGTCGGTCTCGGTGGCGCGCCGCAGGTACTCCTCGCGGAAGCGGCGGCGGGCACGGAAGAGGAGGGTCTCGACGGCGCCGGGGCTGAGTCCCAGCACCTCGGCGATCGCGTTGTAGGAGAGCCCCTCCAGCTCGCGGAGCACCAGCGCCGCCCGCTGCCGCGGAGGCATGGCCTCGGCGACCCGGGTGACGGTCTCGCGCATCCAGGTGATCTCGAAGGCGGCCTCGGGCTGGTCGGTGCGGTCCTGGGTGGGCAGGGTCCGCATCACCGTGCCGTCGTCCTCGATGCCCGGGGAGCGGCGCTGGGCGCGGAGCAGGTCGATGCAGAGGTTGGCGGCGACGCGGTGCAGCCACGCACGGACGTTGAAGCCGCGCTCGATCCGGTCGGCGCCGCGCACCAGGCGCAGGAAGGTCTCCTGGACGACGTCGTCGGCGGAGGCGTCGGAGCGGAGGTGGCGCAGGCAGAGCATGCGGATGGCGGTGACATGACGAGTGTAGAGCCGCTCGAACGAGCGCGCGTCGCCGTCGCGGTAGGCGAAGAGGAGGCTGACGTCGTCGTCGACCGCCGCCGCGTCCGCCGGCGGTCGCAGCGGCACCACCTGGCCGGCCAGCGTGGGCACGGTGGTGGTGGGGGAGAGCGCGAATGCGGCGCTCATCGACCGGGCCTCGAGATCCATGCGGGCCGCGGGCCCCTCACGCGCTGCGTGCTCATGCGTCACCTCCCGCCATGATGAGGAGGATGATGCGGGTGGAACACTCCCGACACCCTCCGCCCCCTTCACTGGGGGCGCCGCATACGGTAGCATACGTCCGCAGATGACGCAAGCATCCGCGCCATGTTCGTCCGCATTTATCCGCAAGGCGCGCAACACACCCTTGGAGGGCATCATCATGGCGTTGGTCTCGGTCTCGAGGGCGGCGGCGGCGCTCGGCGTCGGCGACGACACGGTGCGCCGCTGGGCGAAGGCGGGGCGCCTGTCCTGCTCGGAGGACCAGCTGGGCCGGCTCCTCGTCGAGGTCCCCGACGAGGCGGTGGCGGCCACCGACTCCGAGGCCCCGCCCGCCGAGCTCGCCGCCCTGCGTCAGCGGCTCGTCACCACCGAGCAGCGTCTCGCCGCGGTCGGCGCCCAGCGCGACGCCCTGGAGCGCGAGCGCGACGTGCTCGAGCGTGAGCGGGAGATGCTCGCCGCCGAGCTGAACGCCCGCCGCGCCGAGCTGGCCGTCGCGGCCGAGCGCGAGCGCGAGCTGCTCCGCGCCCTCCACCAGGCCCAGCAGCTCCACGCCCAGGCGGCCGGCCGGCTGCCCTTCGGCGGCGCCGACGACCCCGGCGCCGGGCCCGGAGGCGCCGCCGAGGCGGCGCTCAGCGCCGCGTCCACCGGGACGTTCCGCCGCGGGCCGCTGCAGCGCTGCCGCCGCTGCGGCCTGGAGAGCCGCATCCAGGACCTCATCTCCGAGGGCCTGTGCCGCGACTGCCGGGAGGAGCTGACGGCGCCTGCCGAGCCGGCGGGGTCGGCGTAGCGTCGGCTACCCCTGGTTGATCTGCAGCGCGGTGAGGCCCGAGGGGCCATCGGTGTAGTGGAGCGCCACCCGGTAGGTGGCCCCCGGGGTCAGACCGTAGACCGTGAACCCGGCGTTGGCCCCGCTCACCCCGCCGACCGTGTTCCCGCTCGAGTCGAGGAGCGCACCCTGGACGGCGGGGTTGCTCCATCGTGCGCAGAGGCTGCCGTCGGCGCCCACGGGGACGGAGATCAGCTTGTCTCCGGGGATCTGTTCCGAGTTGTTGTAATGGGCGACGTTGTGACACCTCCCCAGGGGCAGGCACGACCACGACCAGCCGGGCTCGCAGCCCGCGGTGGTGTTGGTCGGTGGCGTCGCCGGCCAGGGGGTCGGGCCGGAGCCGGCCGTGGGAGCGGGGGTCGGGGGGCCCACCGCGGTGGGGCTGGGCGGCCCCGCGGTGGCGGCCGGGCTCGCGGTGGGACGCGGCGCTGCCGATGGCGAGGCGTTGAGGGTCACGACCACCGCGTGATTGGTCGCGGCGCTGTGGGGGGTGGCGGAGGCCGCGGCGGGCGACGGCGTGGACGTGGTCCCGATGAGCGGCAACGGGCTGAAGACGTTGGGCGGCAGTAACCCGGTCTGGGGGCTGTTGGTGGGCGTGGGGGCCGGCGAGCCGCGGAGGCTGCCGACCACCACCGCGGTCACCAGCAGCAGGGTGGCGGCCGCGGTGAGCAGCGCAGGCCAGCGCCGCGTCCAGCGGCCGCCCCGGCTCCCCCGCCCGAGGGCGGCCGGCGGGGCCGGCGGGGGTGCGACCGGTGCCGGCGAGGCCACGACGAACGGCGGCGGGGCGGCGCGGCGCCGGGCGTCGAGCGCCGCCCTGGCGGCGTCGACCATCGCGGCGCAGCTGGGATACCGGTCGTCGGGCCGCTTCGCCATCGCGGTGGCGACCACCGCGTCGATCCCGTCCGGGAGGGACGGGACCACGGCGGTGGCGCGCGGCGGCGGCTTGGTCAGGTGCGCGTGCATCACCCCGACCAGAGTGTCGCTGCCGAAGGGGGTGGCCCCGGTGAGGCACTCGTGGAGCACGCAGCCGAGCGCGTAGACGTCGGCGCGGCCGTCGAGGGGCATGCCCTCGATCTGCTCCGGGCACATGTAGGCGAGGGTGCCGACGAACTCGCTGGTGCCGGTCATGCCCTCACCGGCGAGCTCCTTGGTGATCCCGAAGTCGGTGAGGTAGGCGTGCTCCGACCCCGGTGCGCCGGAGATGAGGATGTTCGACGGCTTGACGTCACGGTGCACCAGGCCGCGCCCGTGGGCGGCGTCGAGGGCGCCGGCCACCTGGCCGAGGATCTCCACCGCCCGGCGGGGTTCCAGCCGGGTCTCGTTGCCGAGCATGGTGCCGAGGTCGCTGCCCTCGATCAGCCGCATGGCGATGAAGAGCGCGCCGTCGGTCTCGCCGGCGTCGTAGATGGGGACGATGTGGGGGTGGTCCAGCGACGCGGCGGTGCGCGACTCGCCGAGGAACCGGGCCCGGAAGCGCTGGTCGCGCGCCAGCGCCGGAGCCAGCACCTTGAGTGCAGCGGCGCGCTGCAGCACGAGGTGGCGAGCCCGGTAGACCGAGGCCATCCCGCCGTGGCGGATCAGGCCTTCGATGCGGTAGCCGGCGAACACGCCGGCGCTCTCGTCGCCGACCATCACTCCCTTACCCACCGGCCGGTGGGGCCGACTATAGCGCAGGCCATACCGGCCCCCAACGCGTCAACCGGCCGCCGGGAAGGGCGCTCGGGCGTCGCACCGGAAGAACCCGCCACCGGTCTCACGGGTTGTGCGTCGGGGGAGGCGGAGCCGCCATCCGGTGGGAACCCGTAGCCTCCCCCGGGTGAAAACCGCGGTCTCCTCCGCCGCTCGCGCGCGCCTGCCGCGGACCGTGGGCGGGGGCGCGCTGACCCTGCTCATCGCCTGGTGGGTGGGGTTCAACCTGCGCGCCGTGCTCCTCGGGGTGCCGCCGGTGCTCGACCGGGTGCAGCACGACCTCGGCCTCTCCTACACGGCCGCCGGCCTGCTGACCTCGATCCCCGTTCTCGTGCTGGGGGTGGCGGCGCTCCCGGGCGCCGCCCTGGTGCGCCGCCTCGGCGGTCACCGCACCGTGGCGCTGGGGCTCCTCGCCGTCGCCGCGGGCACGCCGCTGCGCGCCGCCGGCGGGGTGCTTCCGCTCTACGCCGGGACGGTGCTGCTCGCGCTCGGCATCTCGATCGCCCAGCCGGGGCTGCCGCTGGTGCTGCAGGCGCGGTTCCCCGCCGCGGTCCAGCGCGCCTCCACCACGGTCTCCTGCGGCCTCATCACCGGCGAGCTGGTGGCGGCGTCGATCACGGTGCCGCTGCTGGCCCCGCTCACCGGCGGCGGCTGGCGGGGGAGCTTCCTCGCCTGGACCGCGCCCGCGGCGCTCGCCGCCGGCGCCTGGCTGCTGGTGGGCGCCGACCGGCCGCCGGCCGCCGGAGCCGGGTCGGGGACGCGCACCGCGCGGCGCTCGGCGCGGCTGTGGTGGGCCTCGACGATCTTCGCGGCCCAGAGCCTCACCTACTTCTCCGCCAACACGTGGATCCCCACATCGGTCGCCGGCGGCCCCGACTCCCGCTCGGCGACGCTCGGCCTGGTCGTGCTCAACAGCGTGCAGCTCCCGGTCACCCTGGCCCTCATCACCACCCGCCGTCCGTTCGTGCGCTCGCGCGGCTTCTACGCCGCCGCCGGCGTGCTCGCCGCCGCCGGCGTCCTCGGCTGGCTGGTCGCCGCCGACTCGGCGGTGCCGCTCTGGACGGCGCTGATCGGCGCCGGCGTGTCGATGACCTTCGCCGCCCTGCTCGCCTACCCGCCCAGCGTCGAGGCGCCGGCCGACGTGGCCGGCTTCACGGCGGTGATGCTCACCGCCGGCTACTGCGCCGCCTTCACCGGGCCGCTGCTCGGGGGTGCCGTCCTCGACCTGGTCCACTGGCGGCGGGCCCCGTTCCTCCCCATCGCCGTCGCGACGGCGGTGATGGTGCTCGCCGCGCTGCGTCCGCCGCCCCGCGCCGCCGAGGCCGGGCAGGGTCGCTGAGCGCTTCGGATGCGGTACCCGTGCCCATGGGCAGGGACGGTGCGTCTGCAGACGCGGACTGAGTTGACTGCACCCCGCGCCGCCGCGTGTCTGCCCAGGGCAGGGGCTGTGCGCTGCCGGCACCGGCGCGCCTCCACGAACTCGACGACTGCCAACGGCACGGCGCTCGCCGGCACACGCGACCAGTGCAGACCCACCCTCGAGTGTGCACAATTGGCGACCCTGTTCGCGGAGACGTGTGGTGCTTGCGTCCCCGTCCCGGTGTAGAGAGGGTTCTTCGCCATGGCTGACCGCGTCCGCAGGCAGCGACGGCCGCGCCGGGGCCGCTCGGCGCCTCCGCCGTCCGCCTCCGTCCTCGAGCTCACCGGCCACGCGGTGGGGCCTGTGCAGCCGACGCGCCCGCGACCCACCTGGGCGTGGTCGCAGACCATCTCGCCGGCCACACCGTCGGAGGTCGAGGGGGTCGGCGCCTCCCGCACCCTGCGGGTGCCGGGCGCCGGCGAGCCCCAGACGGTCCGTTCCGACGGCGCTCCCGGCTGGGCATGGAAGGGCAACGGAACCGCGGTGATGCCGGCGGTCGTCTTCGCCGAGCCGCTGGTCGCCGTCGAGGAGGCGGCGACGCCGGCCCGTGCGGCCACGGCCACCGCACCGCCGGGCACGCGGCGTGGCCTGCTCGAGCGCGCCGCGGTGCTCGGCGTCCCCGTCCTGGTCGCGCTGGGGGTGACGCTCGTGCTCAGCCGTGTCCTCCCCGAGCCCTCGGGCGCCGGCGCCGAGGCGCTCTGGTGGTCGGTGCTCGCGGTGTCGAGCCTGGCCACGCTGGTGCTCGTCGACCTGGCGGCGCGGCGCCTGCGGCCGAGCGCGCTCGCGGGCGCGGGCCTGCCCGGTCTCGGCGGCGTCCTCGGCGAGATGACGGTGGTGGTGGCGGTCGGCGCCCTGCTGGCGGGCGCCGGGGTGCTGCACATGCCCGCCTCGATCGGGGGTGGCGGATCCGTGACCGCGGTGCGCGCGGCGCAGCCCGAGGGCC
>JAQBPH010000437.1:0-3847 GCA_028287625.1 Chloroflexota bacterium
GCCGCATTCGCGCTGATCGAGCCCAGTCCCAGGCCCGACGCACACGCACCGAGGATGATTCCCGCAATCAGACGCTTCCGCATGTTCATGGCCCGCTCCCATCCGTTGTCACCGAGGCGATGACCTCGGTTCATGTGCACCATTCTCGAAGTCCCGCGGGCGACGGAGAATCGGCCCTGCACGAAGGGTTTACGCCCCATCGGAGCAGACTTTCCTCCCCCTTTCGGGCGCTCCCCGTCCGGGGTGTGAACCCCTCCTGGCGGGGGTGCGAGCCCTCACTGCCAGGGGGTTTGGGAGCGCTCCGTCCGCGGTCGAGGATGGAGGCCGGGTGACTGCAGGGAGGCCCGCCGCGGGACGACCGCGGCGTCGTACTGAGGACCTCGTGTGGCCATTCCCGGCAGGCGGTCGCCTGCCGCGCGGGATGGGCGGACGCGTCTGACCGGATGTCTTTTGGATTCCGCCACTCAGAGTCGTGTATCCTCACCGGTCACAGAGGTGCAGGGTAGAGGGGTGTCTGGGATGAGCGAGTACCTCGAGCTGGCGCTTGCCGGCGGGCTGAAGCTGCGTCCTCTCGAGGGTGATCGAGTGACCATCGGCCGCACCGCCGGCAACGACGTGGTGCTCGGCGACGACGACAACGTCTCGCGGATCCACGCGGTGCTCAAACGGGTGGGGCCGGGCTGGTGCCTCGAGGATCTCGGCAGCCGCAACGGCACCTTCGTCAACCGGTCACGGGTCGCCGGGAGCCGCACCCTCCAGGACGGCGACGAGGTTCGCATCGGCACCACCCGCGCGGTGTTCAGGGCCAGCGGCCCGGTCGTCGACGAGTCGGTGACGGTGTCACACGGGCCGGCTCCGTCGCTCACCCGGCGCGAGCAGGAGGTCGTCGTCGCACTCTGCCGTCCGCTGTTCAGCGGCGACGTGCTCGGCGTCCCGGCCCCGGTCCGGGTCATCGCCGCCGAGCTCGGTGTCGGCGAGGACGCGGTCAAGCAGCACCTCACCAACCTCTTCCACAAGTTCGACGTGCCACCGGCGAAGGAGGGTGGAGGTCGCAACGGGCTGGCCCGGGAGGCCATGCTCCGCGGTGCCGTCAGCCGCGCCGACTTCGAGGGCCGAACCAGCCGGGTCATGCGTTCCTGAGCGCAGAGTGGAAGGCCACCTCGACATCGCCGGGTTCGAGCGCGTGGCCGAGATCGGCCGCGGCGGCTTCGCGGTCGTCTACCGCGCGTGGCAGCCCGGCTACCGCCGCACCGTCGCCATCAAGGTCCTCGGCGCCTCGGGGATGGAGGACGACGCCCGCTCTCCCTTCGAGGCGGAGCTCCAGGCGATGGGGTCACTCTCCGGCCATCCGCACATCGTCACCCTCTTCGACCACGGGGTGACCCGGGACGGGAGCCCGTACCTGGTCATGGGCTTCGAGGAGGGCGGCTCGCTCTCCCGCCGGCTGCGCATCTCGGGCCCGATGACGTGGGAGGAGGCCGGCGCGGTGGGGGTGAAGATGGCGGGTGCCCTCGAGACCGCCCACCGCGCCGGGCTGCTGCATCGCGACGTGAAGCCCGAGAACGTCCTCCTCTCCGCATACGGAGAACCCAAGCTGGCCGACTTCGGCATCGCCCGGCTCCAGGGCTCCGCGGTCGGGCGCACCGAGGGGCTGCTCGCGAGCATCCCCCACGCCGCACCGGAGCTGCTGGAGGGGGCACCCCCGTCGGTGGCGACCGACGTCTATGCCCTGGGATCGACGGTGTACACGCTCATGCGCGGGCGGCCCGCCTTCGTCACCCCCGCGGGCGGGGGCTCGCTGCCGCTGATCAGCCGGATCGGCATCGAGCCCGTGCCCGATCTGCGGCCCTCGGGCGTGCCCGACGCCGTCTGCGCGGTGCTGGAGCGGGCGATGGCGAAGAACCCGGGTGACCGGCCGCGGTCGGCCCGGGCCTTCGCGCAGGAGCTGAGGGCCGCGGCGGCCGGTGGCGGTGTGTCCTGGCCGGAGCCGCTGGTCCGAGAGGCGGACCCGTTCCACGGTGACGAGCTGGGGGAGCCGCCGCGCGAGGCCGGCCCGCCCGCGGCCGGTGACCGGACGGCGGTGCTCCGGCGCTGGACGCCGCGGGGGATCGAGGCCCGCATCGGACGTCGGTGGGCCTCTCTCGCCGGCGCCGCCATGGTCGTGCTCCTCGCCCTCGTCACCGTGCTGTCGTCAGCAATCATCGGTGCGCCGGCGAGCTGGTCGTCGAGAGCGTCGATGCCCACCTCGCGGTTCCTCCACGCGGTCACCACGGGAAGGGACGGGCTGGTCTACGTGATCGGCGGCACCGACTGGACCGCGGACGGCGGGCCGCTCGCCACGGTGATCGCCTACGACCCCAGGACCAGCACGTGGGGGGACATCGCGCCGCTGCACTCCGGTCGCTGGGGGGCGGCGGCGGTGACCGCGCGGGATGGGAGCATCGTCGTCATCGGCGGGGTCGGGCATGGGGCGGCGCAGCACAACGCGCTCGCCAGCGTCGAGGCCTACTCGCCACCCCCGCGCGCCTCCGGATGGAGCGACAGGGCTCCACTGCCGGCACCCCGCCGCGGCCTGGCGGCGGTCACCGCCTGGGACGGCGCCATCTGGGCGATCGGCGGCTTCGGCCAGGACGATCGCGCTCTCGACACCGTGGAGATCTACGACCAGAGCACCGACACCTGGCGCCCGGGTCCGCCGCTGCGCGTGGGTCGGGGAGATCTGGCGGCCGTCGCCGTCCCTGACGGCCGCATCTACGCCGTCGGTGGCGACGTCCGCGGCGCCGACGGGCGGCTGACCGATGTGAACACGGTGGAGGTGTGGTCTCCGGCGACCCACGCCTGGCGCGATGCCGCACCGCTTCCGACGGGATGCAGCTCCCCGGCGGTCGTGGCCGGTGCGAGCGGCGAGGTGTATGCCATCGGCGGCCTCGCCGGAGCCAGCGCGCTGACCGGCGTCGAGCAGCTGCAGGGGAACCGGTGGGTGAGCGTCGCGCCTCTGTCGCTGGCTCGGGCGACGGCGGCGACCGCCAGCGCCGACGGCACCCTCTACATCGTCGGCGGGCTCGACCTCCACAACCGGGCGGTCAGCATCGTGGAGGCGTTCCGGCGTGGATGACACCGATGCCCGCGGGCCGCGGGCCCTCCCTGCGAGGGGAGGGTTCCCTCACCCCTGAGGGGCGGGAACCTTCCCACGGTGCCGGTTTCGGGTCACGCGGCGCCGGCCGAGAATGGGGACATGGTGGGTGGGCCACCGGGAGGGCGATGCGATGATCTGCAGGGGATGGCGGGGCTGGGCCGCGGTGCGGCGCGGAGCCCTCGTGGCGGGCGCTCTGGCGGCGCTCACGCTCAGCCTGATCGCCGCCGACATCGGCCGCCCGGTCCCGGGGGGCGCGCCGGTCGCCGCGGGCACCGTCATCCATCACCGAGGCGCCGCGCCGATGGTCACCGGCGTCACCCCCACTCCCACGCCGCATCCCTGACCACTCGCGCCGGTGCCTACGGGATCGTCGCGGGCGCGGCCTCGGCGGCGGGCGGGGCCGGGGCGGGCGACGGGCTCGACACCACGTCCGGGGTCGCCCGGGGGGTGGGGGGGATGGCCGGGACCACCCCGCCGAGCGAGGTGCCGGCGATCCGCAGGTCCGCGGGCGCCGGCGCCGCGGAGCCGCTGCCCGGTGCCAGCAGCGCCGCCGCGACGGTGCCGGCGGCGACGGAAAGCGTGACCGCCAGCACGGCGCGGCGTACCCGGTGGGCGGCGCGGCGGCCGCTCTGCTCGGTGCTCATTCCCTTCCTCCTCTCACAGTCCGGCACGGGCGTCCGCCGCGTGCACCCGGGTCAGCGCGACGCGCTC
>JAQBPH010000448.1:0-17122 GCA_028287625.1 Chloroflexota bacterium
TTCCATGGCGTAGTCAGCAGCGGTTCAACCGAAAGCGGGCGCTACTCCTCAACTCGAAGAGGAGGCCTGGAGCGGGAGACGGGACTCGAACCCGCGACAACCTGCTTGGGAAGCAGGGACTCTACCAACTGAGCTACTCCCGCTCGGCGGCCGCCATTCTACGACGACAGGCGGCGGAGGAGAAGCAGAACGCCCGAACCCCCGTTCGTCCAGACCTCACCTCGGAGCCGATCGGCGGTGGTACCGTGCCCCCCGATGGTCACCGCCTTCCTCATGATCGTCTGCGAGCCGCAGAGCATCCACGCGCTGGGGCAGGCCCTGGCCGACACCGAGGGAGTGGAGCAGGTCTACACCACCACGGGGTCGACCGACTTCATCGCCACCGTGCGGGTGGGCGACCTCGACGCCCTGGCGACGCTGATCACCGAGAAGGTGGCGACCCTCCCCGGGATCGTGCGCACCGACACCCACCTCGCGATGCGCTCCTATGGGCGGAACGAGATCCAGGCGGCCTACGACATCGGGCTTGACTGAGGGCGACGGTGGCCGGGGGCCGGTCCCTGCGCTCGAGACCCGCGGCGTCGAGCGGAGCCTGCCGCTCGGCGGGGAGACGGTCCAGATCCTCCGCGGCATCGACCTGCGCATCCTGCCCGGCGAGTTCGCCGCCCTGGTGGGGCCGAGCGGCAGCGGGAAGAGCACCCTGCTCGGGGTCATCGCCGGGCTCGACCGGCCCAGCGCAGGGCGGGTGCTGGTCGACGGCATCGACATCACCGACATGTCCGAGAGCCGGCTGGCGATGGTCCGCAACGCCAGGATCGGCATGGTGTTCCAGGCCTTCAACCTCATCCCCACGCTGACCGCGCAGGAGAACGTCGAGGTGCCGCTCTTCGTCGGCGACCACCCCGGCTCGCCGGCGGCGCGGGCGCGGGAGATGCTCGCCCTGGTGGGCCTAGAGCACCGCACCCGGCACCGGCCGTCGCAGCTGAGCGGCGGCGAGCAGCAGCGGGTCGCGATCGCCCGGGCGATGGCGACCCGGCCGGCGATCGTGATCGCCGACGAGCCCACCGGCAACCTCGACGCCGCCACCGGTGAGCGCATCCTGCAGCTGATCTCCGAGATCCGCGAGCAGCTGGGCACGACCTTCGTGATCGCGACCCACGACCCGGCGATCGCGCACCGCGCCGAGCGGGTGCTCACCATCGTCGACGGGCGGCTCACCGCGGAGACCACGGTGGGCCGGTGATCGGCCGGCTGCGCCTCTGGTCCCGCTACTCGCTCCGCGCCGTGCGCCGCGGTGGGCAGCGCTCGCTGCTCGCGATCTTCTGCATCACCGTCGGGGTGATGGCGGTGGTGGCGCTGCGGCTCGCCGGCGACATGGTCTCGCTCTCGCTCACCAGCAACCTGCGGACCGTCATCGGCGCCGACGTCACCGTGCAGTCGAATGCGATCCCCCTCACCTCCGCCGACCTCGCCCGCTTCGACGAGCTGCGCCGCAGCGGGCTGATCGACGCCTACACCGCGATCGGCGTCGAGCGCGGCTCGGTGCGGCGCGGCAATGGCCACATCGCCCGGGTGAACGTCGACGTCGTCAACCCTGCGCACTTTCCGCTGGTGGGCGGCGGTGAGCTGGCCGCACCATCGCGCGGCAGCTTCGCCACCCTGCTCGCCGCGCCGGGCACGGTCATCCTCTCCCAGTTCGTCGCCGACCAGGCCGGGGTGGGGCTCGGCCACACCGTGCACCTCACCCTGGTGCGCGGCGGCGGCGCCGACCTGCACGTCGCCGGCCTGGTGCGAAACAGCATCCTGGAGAGCACCGCCGCCTACATCGCGCCGTCCACCTACGCCGCCGTCTCGGGCAGGCCGCTGGGGTACGGAACGGTGCAGGCCACCGCCCCGGACCCCGCCGGCGCCCAGCAGGCCGCGGTGCGGCTGCGCGCCGCATTCCCCGCCGCGACCGTGCAGACCGTGCAGGACGCGCTCGACGAGAACATCACCATCTCCCGCGAGATCAGCCGCACCCTGCAGATCATCGGGCTGCTCGCCCTGCTGCTCGGCGGCATCGGCATCGTCAACACCATGCAGGTGTCGCTCTCGCGGCGGCGCACCGAGATCGCCATGCTCAAGACCGCCGGCTACCGGCGGCGCGACCTCTACGCCCTCTTCGGCATCGAGGCGGCGGTCCTGGGGCTGGCCGGCGGGCTCGCCGGCACCGCGCTGGGAGTCGGCATCAGCGCGGTGGTGCGGGTGCTGGTGGAGCGCGTCTTCCTGATCTCCATCGCCTTCCACGTCGGCGCCGGGACGCTGGTCACGGGCGTGATGGTGGGCCTCGCGACGGCGCTGATCTTCGGCCTGCTGCCCATCGTGCGCGCCGCCGCGATCCGGCCGCAGGCGGTGCTCCGCGACCTCCCCGGCGGGGTCACGGCGGGGTCCGCGGCGCAGACCGCCGGCCTCTACGCGCTGCTGGTGGTGCTGTTCGCCGCGCTCAGCGCCGGCCTGCTCGGCAGCGTGCTCTACGCGCTGGCGACGGTGGCCGGCACCGTCGCCGGCCTCGCCGTCCTCGCCGGGGTCTTCTGGGTGATCGTCTGGCTGGTGGGGCACATCCCCGTCCCCGAGCGCCTTCCCCTCCCCCGCCGGCTGACCACGTCGCTGCGGCTCGCCCTGCGCGCCATCGGCAGCGGCCGGGGACGCACCGCGACCACCCTGGTGGCGCTGTTCACCGGGGTCTTCGGCATCGGGCTGGTGCTGGTGCTCGGCCAGAACATCAGCACCAAGGTCGACGACAGCATCAGCCGGCTCAGCACCTACAACCTCTTCGCCATCGCCGCGCCGCACGACGCCGCAGCGGTGACCGGCGTGACCGCGACACTCCCCGGCCTCCAGCAGCGGCGGGTCACCGACGACGTCGCCGCGGCGCCGACCGCGTTCAACGGCACCCCGCTTCGCGACGTGGTCGCCGCCGCGGGTGTCACCACCGGCCGCAGCCGCCGCTTCGGCATCGGGCAGCTCAGCGGGGTCGAGGGATACGACCTCGCCGGCGGGCAGCTGCCCGAGGTGACGATCGCCGCCGGCCGCGCCCTCACCGCCGCCGACGCGGGGACGATGAACGTGCTCGGACGCTTCGACGTCGGCTTCCCCCCGCTGCTGCTCGGGCCCGGAGACACCGTCACGCTGCAGCAGGAGGCGACCGGCCGCAGCGTCACCGTGCGCCTCGTCGGCCTGTACACGCCGGTCAGCCGGGGGGCGGGCCCGCGCCTGCCCACCTTCTTCGAGCCGGTGCTCGGCGACCGCGGCGTGCCCACCGCGCTCGGCCCCGACGAGGTGCAGACCGGGGTCGCGCTGCGCCTCGACCCCGCCCACACCGCCACCGCGGTGCGCCGCATCGAGGACGCCGCCCCCGGCGCGACCGTGTACGACATCGCCGACCTCGGCGCGCTGGTCAAGCAGGTGCTCGGCAACCTGACCGTGCTGATGCTCGCGCTGGCGTCGCTGGCGCTCTTCGCCGGGGTGGTGATCATCGCCAACACCGTCGCGCTGGCGATGCTCGAGCGACGCCGCGAGATCGGCATCCTCAAGGCGGTCGGCCACTCCAGCCGCTCGGTGCTCTCGATCGTGCTGGTCGAGAACGCGGTGGTGGCGGCCATCGGCGCGGTGACCGGGATGGTGGTGGTGACCATCGCCACCGCGCTGATCGGCGCCGGCGTGCTCGAGACCGATCTCACCGTGGGCCGCGGCGTGGCGGTGTCGGTCGTGGCCGGCGTGGTCGTGGTGGTCGTCCTGGTCGCCGGGCTGGTGGCCTGGGGGCCGACCCGGGTGCGGCCGCTCGAGGTGCTGCGCTACGAGTGAGCGGCGGCGAGGTGGGCGCGCAGCGGGTCGACGCCGATGTCGCCGCGCGGGTCGCGCACCACGGTGTGGACGTGGTTGGCGCCGTCCTGCGTGCAGTCGTACTCGACGAGGAGGCGGTCGCCGAGCAGCCGGTAGTAGTGGGGCAGGCCGGGCTCCCCGCCTCCCGCCCAGGCGAAGCGCAGGCCGGGGTCGTCCTCGACGCCGGCGAAGAGCGCGCCGAGAGCGGGATCCAGCCGGGCGACGTAGAGCCGCACCAGCCGGCGCAGCAGCTGCCGGGGCTCGCCCTCCAGCTCACCCGCGGCGACGCCCTCGAGGGGCAGGCGGCGGGCGGTGACCCTGGTGCGGGAGAGGATGTCGCCGGGAGCCGTGGCGCTCACCACCGCCCGGCCGCGCCGCTCGGCGTCGAGGCCGGCGAGGAGCGCGCGCCCGAGGTCCTCCTCGACGCCGAGGGGCCGCAGCGTGCCGCCACCCTCGAAGCCGACCCGCGCCGGGTTGGCGCCGAGGAAGAGCGGGGTCGCGGTCACCGGCCTGTCGCCCTTCAGCGTCACCGACACGCAGAGGTGATGGCCCTCGAAGCGCCATCCCCACCGCCCGGACGGCGATGGCGGGTCGAAGAGGGTGACGTGGTACCTGCCCGGATCGCGGCGCCCGTCGTCGCGACGCTCGACCGCCTCGAGCACCGTCTCCCACGCCGTGATGGTCGCCGCCTGGGCGAGCGCGGGCAGGCTCAGCGCGGTGCGCAGCAGGCGGTGTGCGAGCAGCCGCTGGTCGCCGTCCATGGCGCGCAGCGGCAGACCGAACCGCTCGCCCGGCAGGTAGGTCCACAGCTGCCGCCGCGGGTCGTCGAAGGGGATGAGCGCGCCGCTCCGACCGCGATCGTCGAGCGCGTCGAGCAGCGCGGACGCCGCCGCCACCATCCCCACGCCGCCGCGTGCCATGGGCGGCACGCTAGCACCGCGGGCGGCCGGACCGCGAGGGTCCGGTATCGTGGACCGTGTCCCGCCGAATCCCGCTCACCCAGGAGGCAAGCGATGTCGGTCGACACCCCGCCCCCCGCCGTCTCGCCGGAGCGCGTCCTGATGCACACCCTCCCGGCCGTGACCGGCGCCTATGTGCTCGCAACCGCCGCCGACTGCTCGCTCTTCACCCACCTGGAGAACGGCGCGCACTCCGCGGCCTCCCTCGCCGGCCGCGCCGGCATCTCCGAGCGCGGCGCGCAGGCGCTGCTCGACGGCCTGACCGGCATGGGCCTCGTCGAGTCGGCCGAGGACGGGTACCGCAACTCGCCCGAGGCGAGCGCCTATCTGGTCGAGGGCCGCCCCACCTACATGGGCGGGTTCGCGCGGATGATCCTCTCCCAGGCCGAGGCATTCCCGCAGCTGCCCCAGGCGGTGCGCAACGGGTCGCCGGTGGCCACCGACGACCTCTCCACCGAGGACCACCCGATGTGGCGCGAGCTGGTCATGGCCATCGTCCCCCTGGCCACGCCGCTGGCGCAGCAGGTCGCCGAGCGGGTGGTCAGGGACCGCGGTGCGATCTCGATCCTGGACATCGGCGGCGGCTCCGGGGTGTACTCCGCGGTGCTTCTCGGCGCCAATCCGCAGGCGACCGCGACCCAGCTCGACTGGCCCTCGGTCAATGCCATCGGGCGGGAGTTCGTCGGCTCCCACGGCGTCGGCGACCGCTTCACCACCCTGGACGGCGACTTCCACACCACCGACCTCGGCGAGGCGCTGTACGACGTCGTCGTCTACTCGAACATCGCCCACCAGGAGGGCCCCGACGACAACGTGGACGTGTTCCGCCGCATCCGCCGGGCGCTGCGCCCCGGCGGCGTGCTGGTGATCAGCGACTTCGTCCTCGACGCCGGTGGCAGGGGGCACCCCTTCGCCGGGCTCTTCAGCACGGTGATGCTGCTGAACACCAAGCGGGGCGCCAGCTGGCGGCAGCCCGACTACGAGCGCTGGCTCGGCGAGGCGGGCTTCACCGACGTGCGCGTCGAGCCCACTCCGTCACCCTCGGCACTGATCTTCGCCAGCTGACACGCGATTCACCGCGGCGTCTCCGCCGGTGATGCGGCCAGCTGCGCCCGCATCTCCTCCCAGGCGTGCCGTGCCTCGTCGACCGAGCCCTCGTCCTCGATGGTGGAGACGTCGCCCGGGTCCCTGTCGAGGGTGACCGCCTTGAGCACCCGCCGCATGATCTTGCCGCTGCGCGTCTTGGGGAGCATGCCGACGAAGTTCAGCTCGCCGATCACCGCGACCGGGCCGAGCTCGCGGCGGCAGGTCTCGATCAGCTCGTCGCGCAGCTCGGGCGATGGCGTGTGCCCTGGCCTCAGCACCACGAAGGCCGAGATCACCTCCATGCGCAGCGGGTCGGGCCGGCCGATCACCCCCGCCTCGGCGACCGCCTTGTGGCGGAGGAAGGCGGTCTCGACCTCGATGGTGCCGATGCGGTGGCCGGCGATCTTGATGATCTCGTCGGCGCGACCGCTGAACCAGACGTAGCCGTCCTCGTCGATCTCGGCGGCGTCGCCGCTGAAGTAGACCCGGTGGCCCGGCATCCTCTCCCAGTAGTCGCGGCCGTAGCGCTCGGGCTCGCCCCAGAGGCTGGCGGTGAGGCCGGGGAAGGGGCGGCGGATCACGAAGATGCCCTTCTCGCCGGGGCCGCAGAGCTCGCCCTCCGGGGTCATCACCGCCGCCTCGATGCCGGGCAGCGGCACCCCCGGCGAGCCCGGCTTGATCGGCAGCAGCCCCAGCCCGTAGGGGTTGCCGACGATCGGCCCGCTGGTCTCCGTCTGCCACATGTGGTCGATGACCGGGACCTCGTCACGGAGCACCTCCCGCTGCAACCACTCCCACGCCGGCGGGTTGAGCACCTCCCCCGCGCAGAAGACCCGCTCCAGCGAGCCGAGGTCGTGGGCCCGCGCCGGCTCGGTGCCGTACTTCATGAGCATGCGCACCGCGGTCGGCGAGGTGAACACCCCGCTCACGTGATTGGCGGCGACGATCCGGTAGAAGGTGTCGGGGCCGGGGTGGTCGAGGGCGCCCTCGTAGGAGACGGTGGTGCAGCCGGCCAGCAGCGGCGCGTAGACGATGTAGCTGTGGCCCACCACCCAGCCGATGTCGGAGGTCGACCACCAGACGTCGGTGGGCTTCAGGGCGAACATCCAGCGGCCCATGCTGTGGACCATCACCTGGTAGGCGCCGTGGGTGTGGACGGCGAGCTTGGGCTTGGCGGTCGTGCCCGAGGTGGCGAGGATGAAGGCGGGATCGCTCGACCCCATCACCTCGTGACCGGTGTCCTGGCCCTCGGCGAGGGCGAGGAAGTCGTCCCAGGAGATGTCGCGACCCTCGGTCATCGGCACCTCCTCGGCGCCGCGGCGGAAGACCACCACCCTCTCGACGACGCCGCCCGCCTGGGCGACGGCGTCGTCGACGATGCCCTTGAGGGGCACGTCCCGGCCCTTGCGGTAGGTGATGTCGGCGGCGATCACCACCCGCGCGCCCGCGAGGCGCACCCGCTCGGCCAGGGCGCCGCTGCCGAACCCGGCGAAGACCACCAGGTGGATGGCGCCGATGCGGCTGCAGGCGAGCATCACCGTGATCGCCTCCGGCGTGGTGGGCATGTACACGGCGACCCGGTCGCCCCGGCGCACCCCCAGGCCGCGCAGCGCCGCCGCGGCGCGCTTCACCTGCTCCAGCAGCTGGGCATAGGTGAGGGTGCGCTGCTCGCCGCGCTCGGTCTCGTGGATCAGCGCGGCGTGGCCCCCCCAGCCCCGGGCGACGTGACGGTCGAGGCAGTTGTAGGAGAGGTTGGTCTGCCCGCCCACGAACCACTCGAAGGTGGGCGGCCTCCAGTCGAGCACCGTGTCCCAGCCGCGGAACCAGGGCAGCTCGCCCGCCGCCCGCGCCCAGAAGCCCTCGGGATCCTCCGACGCCTCGCGCCGCATCCGCCGCACCGCCGGGTTGATCGCCTCCACGGCTCGACCTCCGCCTCCTCCAACGCTCGGCCGCCATTCTCGGCGTCTGCCACGGCGCTTGGCGACCCGCATGTGCGGGTGGTGGCCGTGAGGCCGCCGCCGGCTGGCGGCCGGCCCGGGCGGCCCAGGTGCTGCGCCAGTTCGGCGAGGCCCCGCTTCGGACGGACCGTGCCAGAATGTGACCCTGCTCGATCCGGTCCCGGCTTCCGAGCCGGCCGGGCGCGGAGCGGTCGCGCGGTGCAGCGCGCGGCGGGCACGATCGGCGGGCGCCGAGCATCCAACGGAGGGCGGTTCCGATGGTGGTGCGACTCGTAGGCCGGCGGCTGGGCGTCGGGCTCGCGCTGACGGCCGTTCTGATCACCGCCGGCGCCGCCAGCGCCGCCGGCGTCACTCCCCCACCGCCGCCCAGCGCCCCCGCCGACTTCACCAACACCAGCCTTGCCAACCCGCAGTACAAGGGCGCCGACACCGAGCCGTCGCTGAAGGTCGCGCCCGACGGCACCGTCTACGTCGGGGCGATCCGCGGACTGCCCTCGGGGATCGACCTCTGGCGCATCGAGCACGGCACCGGCCCGGCCACCCATCTCAGCTCGCCGGACAGCCTCATCCCGACCACCAACGCCTGCTGCGTCGCCCTGGGCGGGGGGGACATGGACCTGGCCCTCACCGGCAACGGCACCGTCGCCTTCAGCAGCCTCTATCTCGGATCGATCAACGTCGGCCGCTCCAGCGACCGTGGCCAGACCATGACCCGGCAGCCGCTCGGCGGGGTCATCCCGATCGACGACCGGCAGTGGCAGACCTCCGACGGCAGCAGCGTGTACATGGCCTTCCACGACGTGCTCACGGGCAACATCCAGGTGGAGCGGTCGAGCGACGGCCTCGTCTACCTGCCGGCCGGCAGCGTGTTCGGCCCCACCGACCCCGCCACCCAGGACAACCAGCTGGCCAACCTGGTCGCCGACCGGCACCATCCTGGCGTCCTCTACCAGGCCTACGTCACCTCCGCCGCGCCCAACCTCTCCGACGGCACCCCCATCGGCGGCCAGGGAAAGCTCAACGTGGTGCGCATGGCGGTCAGCACCAACGGCGGCAGCAGCTGGACGCATCACACCGTCTTCACCGGCGGCCCGAACGCGAACTACGCCTCGATCTTCCCGTCGGCGGCGATCGACCGGGCGGGGAACCTCTACATCGCCGTCAGCGACAACGCCAACCTGCTGGTCTTCTCGAGCGCCGATCAGGGCGCCCACTGGAGCGCCCCGGCGCGGGTCAACAGCCCGGCGGGCGCCGCGGCCTTCCCCTGGATCAGCGCCGGTGGGCCCGGAGGAGTGGTGGTCTCGTGGTTCGGCGCCACCACCGCCGACCCCGCGTCCAAGGCGAACCTCTGGCGCGTGTACGCCGCCGAGAGCCGCAACGCCACGGCCGCCGCCCCCGCCTACACCCTGTTCCAGGTGAGCAACCACGTGGTCCACAAGGGGGTGCTCTGCGAGAGCGGGCTCAACTGCTCGGAGGGGCGCGAGCTCGGCGACTTCTTCCAGGTCGCGGTGGGCCCGGACGGGATCGCCAACCTCGCCTGGGCCGACGACGGCGCCGGGAGCCCGGCGACGGTCAGCTACGGCCGGGGCGGCTTCAACCTGGGGCCGCCGGACTAGGGCCCTTCTCCAGCACCGAGGCGCCGGCGCCGGATCGCCCGCCGCTGCTGGCCTGCTGGGCGGCGCGCACCCGGCCGGAGTAGTCCTCGAGCAGGGTGCGGGCGTGGGCCTCGTCCTCGACGCTGGCGATCACGTGGTAGCAGGGCCGGTCGGCGTCGGGGAGCATGAGCACGTAGCCGCCCTCGACGAAGACCTTGATGCCGTCGGTGAGGTCGACCGGCTCGTCGCGGTGCTGCTCGAGGAGGATGCGCATCACCCGCCCCTTGGCCTCCCAGGGACAGAACTCCTGGGTCTGCAGGTGCGCCCACCGCGGCACCTCGGCACGCACCGAGCTGAGCGGACGGCCGCTTCTGGAGCGGAGCTCGAGCAGCTTGGTCAGCGTGTACATGGCGTCGAAGGCGCCCTGATGGGGCCAGCCGAAGCCGCCGCGCCCGTCGGAGGCGAGCGCGGTGCCCTCGTTGACGGCGGCGCGGAGCAGCGTCGCGGCGTCGCTCTTCGCGGCCCGGAAGCAGCCCCCGTGGCGCTCGGCGAGGGTGTTCAGCCACTGTGGCACCGAGGCCGGGGCGATGATCTCGCCGGGGCGGTCGTCGAGCGCGTAGACGGTCAGCACGCCCAGCGCCTCGTGGGCGCTGAGCACTCCGCCGTTCTCGTCGACGAGGAGGAGGCGCTCTCCGGTGGCGCTGAGCACGCAGCCGAAGTCGGCGCCGAGCGTCCTGGTGATGCCGCCGAGCTCCTCGAGCATGGAGTCGAGCTGGTCGACGGGACGGGGTCGATAGTCCTCGCTGAAGCCCGCGTGCAGGGGAACCGTGCTGAGGCCCAGCTGGTTGAGGATGTCGGGCAGCAGCAGGGAGGCGGCGCTGTAGTCGTAGTCGACGACCACCCGCAGCCCGGCGGCACGGATCGCCTCGGCGTCGACCCCGGCCAGCACGTGGTCGACGTAGGCGGGCCGCGGCGATGCGTACTCGATGTCGCCCATCTCGTAGAACCCGACCCGGCGGATGTCCTCGCGGAAGAAGAGGTTCTCGATCTTGCGCTCGGCGCGCTTGTCGATGGGCAGGCCGTTGGCGTCGAAGAACCGGATGTCGGCGCTGCGCTGGTCGAGCGGCGAGGCGAGCACGTGCACCCCGGCGGCGCACCCGGAGAGCCGGCAGGCGTACTGGGTCACCGGGACCGGCAGCTCGCTGCGGTCGAGCACCCGGCCGCCGGCGCTGACGATCCCCGCGATCAGCGCCCGCTTGATCATCCGTGAGGAGCGCGCGCAGTCGCGGGTGACCGCGATGGTCGCGCCCTTGGGATGGGTGGCGGCGAAGGCGGCGCCGAGGCGGGCACAGTACTCGGGGGTGAGCTCGACGTTGATCAGGCCGGTCAGGCCCACCGCGGAGAACAGCCCCGGCCGCCATTCGGCCGCCCAGATGATCGACTCGTTGACCCGCGAGCCGGTCTGGATCTCCTTGTTCGGCCAGAGCTTCACCCCGGCGTCGATGCTGCTGCCCTCGCCGATCACGCAGTCGTCGCCGACGACGGTGTTCTCCTCGAGCAGGCAGTTGTTCTTGATGGTGACGTTGCGGCCGACGATGCTCTGGCGCAGCCGGCAGTTCTCACCGACGTAGCTGTGCTGCCAGAGCACGCTGTTGCTCACCTTGGCGTTGTCGTCGACCACCGTGTACTTGTCGATGACCACCGGGCCGTTGATGAAGGCGCCCGCCTTGATCTTGGCGTCGCTGCCGATGTAGACGGGGCCGTCGATGCGGACGTGGAGGCCGAACTCGACCCCCTCGCCCACCCAGACCTGGCCGTCGCGCCGCCCCGACACCTGGCAGCGCACCCGCCCCTCGAGCGCGTCCCAGTTGGCCTGCAGGTAGGACTGGATGTTGCCGACGTCGCACCAGTAGCCGTCCGGCACCACCCCGTAGAGCGGGTCGCGCTTGCGCAGCATCGTGGGGAACACGTCCTGCGACCAGTCGTAGGCCATCCCCGGCTTGATGTAGTCGAGCACCCTCGGCTCGATCACGTAGATGCCGGTGTTGGCCTGATCGCTGAAGACCTCGCCCCAGGACGGCTTCTCCAGGAAGCGGCGCACCGAGCCGTCCGGCTCGGTGATCACCACCCCGTACTCGAGCGGGTTCGGCACCCCGTGGAGGACGATCGTGGCCATCGCCTCCTTCTCGCGGTGCTGGGCGATCACCCAGCTGAGGTCGATGTCGGTGAGGGCGTCGCCGCTGATCACCAGGAAGGTGTCGTCGAGCAGATCGGCGGCATTCCTGACGCTGCCCGCCGTTCCCAGGGGGTGGTCCTCGACCACGTAGTGGATGTCGAGCCCGACGTCGGAGCCGTCGCCGAAGTAGTTGCGGATCTCCGAGCCGAGGTACTGCAGGGTGACCACCACCTCGGTGATGCCGTGGTCGCGGAGCAGGGTGAGGATGTGCTCCATGATCGGCCGGCCGGCGACCGGCACCAGCGGCTTGGGGCGGCGGCTGGTGAGCGGGCGCAGCCGCGATCCCTCCCCACCGGCCATGACCACCGCCTTCACCGTGGCACCTCAGCAGACCGCGAACTCGCCCGACATCCACTCGATGATAGTCGCCATGTCGCGAGCACAGCCGCGCCCCTGGCGGCACCGGAGAGGCGATCGGGCGAACCCCGACTCGTTTCCTCCTCAGCCGTGGTGGCTGGGGAAGACCACCGCGAGCAGGATGACGAGGGCGATCGCCAGCGGCATCACCACAAGCGCTCCGACCCAGGGATGGGCCGAGTACCAGAGGAAGGACCCGGGCATCTCTCTCCGCATGCGGAGCGGGCGCACCACCTCGCTCCGGTCCTCGACCGGCGCGCCGATGCCGCCGACGAAGCGCCGGACGTCGTTGGCGTCGAAGATCGACATCAGGACGCGCAGCCGGCAGCGGCCGTCGCCGTCGACGAGGAACAGGTACCACCTCGGCGGACGGGGCGTGATCGTGGAGACGTTGACCGGCTCGAGGACCACCCGGGCGATGGCCTCGCGGCCCACCGTCCTCGTCCTGCCCATCCAGTTGCGGTGGACGAGGCCGCCGCCCGCGGGGATGGTGAGCTCCTCGGTCGTGAGAGCGAGCCGCAGGGCGAGGTAGGCGGCGGGAAGGAGGATGGCGGCGGCGATGATCCCGTACAGGGCCGCGTCCGGGTGGCCTCCGGCCAGATAGGCCCACAGGAGGCCGGCCACGGTGACCGCGCCGGCCTGGATGAACTTCAACCACCAGTCCTGGGCCACCCTCCGGTCGGGGCGGATGGTGGAGACCGGGCTGTGATCGACCGGGTGCTCCTTCTCCTCGAAGGCCTCCAGCATGGCCAGGCCCTTCGCCGCGAGGCGCCTGTCCGCCTCGCGCCTGGCCCGGCGGTCAGCCCGCGTCCTCATCCCTACCGACACCTCCGCGTGTTCCACGGCAACCTCGCCCTCTGGGTCCACCTGCTGAGGACCTCGCCATCCACGAGCATCTGGCCGGCAAGGTGACGAAGATCGACCACGCCGTCAAGCACGCCGTTCGGATGGCATCCCTCTACTTCCGGCCAGCTCATCTCTGGCAGGATGTTCCCGCGTGGTGCAGTGGCAGCGCGCCAATGCGAGCGTCAGGCTGGCCAAGAGCATCTACCGCATCTCGCACACGCTGCCATCGCCTCCACCTTCGAGTTCGAGAACCCGGCGCATGACGAATGAAGCCTGAGGCCCCGCCTCGACCGGGCCGGCGCCTCCGGCCCGCAGCCGAGGCGCGTCGCTCGCCGGGTGGCCGCCGCGAGACGTGGTGTGGCTTCCCGATCGTCTCGGCGACACCTGACGGCGTCCCTCCGGCGCCGCCGGTCGAGGTGCCGGAGCTGGAACCACTGCGACGCCGGTTCCGGCGCTGGGCCCGGGTGGAGCCGGTGCTGTGGTGGCTGGCGGCGGCAGGCTGGGCAGCGACCATCTGGGCGAGCCCGATCCGGATGTCCGATCAGCCTGCAGGACCGCTCGCCGTGGTCTCCGTGGTGACCCTCGCCGTCGCCGATGTCATGCCGCTGCTGGTGGCGGGGGCGCTGGCCACGACTGCGGCACGGCGCCGCGCCCAGAGCCGCCTCCTGGCCATGGCCCTGGACCGCCATGCTCCCATCCTTCCGCAGGACCGGCCGAGCCCCCTGGGGCCGCTGGCGCGGACACTCCTTCCCGTGGGAGCCTTCGCGGTCGCCGCCCTCTCCGTTCCCGTCGGAGGGCGAACCGTCACCGTTGGAGACGCGGTCGTGCAGACGGTGGTCGCGTGCGCCGCGGTGATCCTGCTGCTGGGCGCATGCCGCCTGGCCCGGTGGCGCGCCGAGCCGTGGTCACACCTCCTCGACGCGGAGAACCGGCTGCGCGCGCATCTCCGGCAACGCCTGCAGACCGCCCCGCCGGCCCCTCGTCCGCCGGCTCCGCCGGCGATCACGATCCGTCCCTCGCTGCGCCATTTAGGACGTGCCGCACGCGCCGGCATCGTGGCGGTGCTGACCGCCCCCGGGGTCCTGTTCGTCGCCGCGGTGAGCCTGCTCCGGCTGTGGTCGGGATCGGACGTCATCGGGTTCGCCCTGCTGGCGACGGCAGCCGTCGGCGTCTACACGATCATCGGCGCCGCCATCCTCGGCGCGCGACTGCGGGTGGCGGATGGAGAGCTTGTGATCCGCGGCCTGCTCGGGTCGCGGCGCGTGCCCCTGGACGCCATCGGCGGAGTCGTCGAGATCGGCGCCGCGATGTACGACCCCGAGGACGACTGGGAGGCCTCGTCCATCGTCGCCGTCGTGGACGGCACGGGACGGATGCTCGCGCGCATCGGGCCCACCGCCGTGGTCCTGTGGAACATGGAGGAGGTCACCGAGCTCCTCCGCTCGCTGGGAAGGCCCCACATCGACCTGCGCCAGGCGGTGCTCCCCCTGTGGGAGCTTCGCTGGGTGCTCCCCGACCGTTCTCGCTGGTCGAGGGGACGGGCGCTGATCGGGCTCGGGCGCCTGATGGGTGCCTGTGCCGTGCTCTTCGCCGCTCTCGGCTTCTGGGCGGAGAGCATGCGCTGAGCGGTCCCCGACCACCCGGCCGGCAGGCGGCGCGGGATCACGTCGACCCTGCGGGCCACCCGGAGCAGGAGGTCGCACAGGGCATAGGGCCGCCGGATCACCGGGTGCGCGACGTTGATAACCGGCATCCCGCCGGGTGGTCCATCCGTGCTCACTGCCGCGATGGGCATGTCCGTGCGCCCAGCCCCTCGGCGCTGGCGCCGCCGATCAGGTCACTCTCTCGGCTCCAACGACCTCGCCGAGACGGTCACATGCGCGTGCGCCCATGGGCAGCGGCGCGTTGTCACCGCAATTATTGGGCAGGAGGCATGGTGGCGTATGAAGAGACGGTGTGCGTCGGAGTCCATGCCTGCGCATGTGCCTCTGTGCCGTAGTTGTCCGCCTGCGGCCAGCAGTTCCTGCCGTAGTTCACCTCCCGTGTCGGTGGGGATGTTGCGTCGTTCGTGCTGCCTGAAACGTAGGAGATGTCGTACTCCGGACGGCGGGTGCCGCAGACCCAGACCCTGAGCTTGAGTGTGGCGCCATCGAACGGAGGGCCTTCCGCGTACGCAAACGGGTCGGCCGGTGCCTTCGTGACCATCACCTCTGACTGGAACACGAGTGGTTGTCACGCGAATCGTGGACGATAGGAGGGTTATGGCTGAACTCGTGGGTGACAGTTCCACCCGCACACGGGAAGGCCAACTGCATCTGCGCGTCAGCTGAGGTCACGACAGAGGCTGGGCACAGCGCCAGACAACCCAACCCGAGCAACAGACGCCTCATCACCTGGAGTCTCCCAATCAGCACGGACGGGTCGCGAATCGTATCAGCACCCTGGGTGTGTACTCCTTTGGCAACCTGAGAGTGCTGCCAAGCGGAGGAGTGCCCGGGTCAGCGAGCCCTGGCCGACCGGCGCCGGGCTGAGAGCCCGAGAATCCCGGCCCCGATGATCAGCAGCGCTCCGCCCACGCCCGCCAGCGACATCGCCGCCCCTGTGGCCGGGATGCTGGTGGCGCCCCCTGCGCCGGTCAACGGCGTCACCGCCGCGGTCCCGGTGGAGGGGGTCGAGACGTCGCCGCCCGCCGGCACCGTCGAGACGGCACCGGCGGTCGAGGCGATCTCTGCAATGGAGGGGTTCGCCACCGTGCTCGCCGGCGGGGCGTCGGCATTCGCCACCGCGGCGGCGGCGGACCCGTCGGTGGCGGTCTTCTGCACCAGCACCACCTTGGTCACCCCGGGCACCTCGACGGGAATCCCCTCGCCGGTCTGCTCCGAGCTGACCAGCTCGCCCTTGTTCACCCCGGCGACGTAGGCCTTGCCCTGGCCGTCGCCGGAGCTGTCCGAGTGCGCCAGGGCCAGGGCCAGCGCCTGGTCGCCGGTGCTCGCATCGACCGCGTTGGTCTCGGCGTTCCCCGTGCTCTTCTTGTTGCCGGCCTGCTGGACGTCGCCGCTCGTGTTGCTGTCGGACTCGACCACCGAGAGGGTGACGGCGCCCTCTCCCCGGTCGTCGCCGATGCCGGCTCGGCGCCCGTGGCTCTTGGGGCCGATGGCGATGTCGATCAGCGACGCCCGCGAGTGCGCGGACCCGTCGGCACGGGTATCGGCCATCCAGTTGGCGATCGCCAGTGCCAGAAGGGGATTGGCGGGCACCATCACCAGGGAGCCCTGGCGGCTGCCCGTGCCGGAGCTCTCGCCTCCAGCCACGTCGGTCCCCAGCACCGTGAGGGCGTGCGCGGAACCTCCATTGGAGCCGGTCTGGGCGCAGCTGACGCAGAGGTGGAGCGGGCTCACCTGCAGCGACTTCGCCGAGGCGGTCGGATGCTCGGACTCCGCCCCCGCGCCCTGTGTCGACGGCACCGCGCTGAGCGGCACCGTCACCCACCCCCCGGTCGCCTGATCGGCTTGGGACGTCGGTGTCTCGGTGACCGGTGTGACGGGCGTGGGTGCAATCTCCGCGACTGCCGTCAACCCGGTGGCAACGGCGAGCCAACCCGCCGTCGACAATGCCGCCCCGCCGCGTAGGAGCTCAGCGAGCATGGCTCCTCTCCCTTCTCGTTGCCAGTGTCAGCGGGCAGCACACTAGCATGCGAGGGCGGGTGTTCTCATGACCGATATGTATACGCGAGCATCCTCATGTCGAGCACCGCACCCGGTTGGTCGAGCTCGAGGCTCGTCACCATCAGCCCGACTCCCGCTACGTCCGCATGGAGCGGGCCGTTGGCCGTGGTCAGTGTGGTCCAGTCCTTGGTCGCGCTGAACCTGAAGGGTGCCTCCTTGGCCGTGCCATTGACAAAGGTCGTCAACTGAATGGTCCCGGTGATGGTGGCGGTGCCTGGCGACCGGATGAGCGCCGTGATGAGGTACTTGTCATCCTTCACAAAGGTGACCTGACCGGCCTCGGTCCGTTGCGCCACGCAGCGCCGCCGTATGCACGTGAACTCGACGTGGGCGGAGCCCTGGGTTCCCGCGGGAATCCACCGCACCCCCATCAGTGCGTCTCGACCCATGAATCCGGCGGCGTCGTGGTCGAAGGTGGTGTCGAACTCACCGTCGTTGAGCTTACCGCTGGTGAGCTGCCCTGTCACCGGGCTGAGCGCGGCCCCGCCGGCCGCGCCGG
>JAQBPH010000483.1:0-3476 GCA_028287625.1 Chloroflexota bacterium
GCGCCCTCGCGGGCGGGCCCGAGCGCCACCACGACAAGGCGGCCGAGCAGGGAAAGCTGGCGGTACGCGAGCGGGTCTCGCTGCTGCTCGATGAGGGCTCCTTCGCCGAGGAGGGGCTGCTGGCCAACTGGCAGGAGGATGGGCTCGGCGCCGACGGCGTGGTGAGCGGCGTGGGCACGATCGACGGTCGGCCCGTGGCGCTGATGGCCAACGACCCCACGGTCAAGGCCGGCTCGTGGGGTCCGAAGACCGTGGAGAAGATCCTCCGTATCCAGGAACGCTCGCTCTCGCTGGGGATCCCGATGATCTACCTCGTGGATTCCGCCGGCGCGCGGATCACCGAGCAGGTGCAGATGTTCCCCGGCCGCAGGGGCGCTGGGCGCATCTTCCACAACCAGGTCAAGCTCTCGGGGATGGTGCCGCAGGTGTGCGTGCTGTTCGGTCCGAGCGCGGCCGGCGGCGCCTACATTCCAGCGTTCTGCGACATCGTGATCATGCGTGAGGGCAACGCCTCGATGTACCTCGGCTCGCCGCGCATGGCCGAGGTGGTGGTGGGGGAGAG
Organism: Chloroflexota bacterium; assembly: GCA_028287625.1. Taxonomy (GTDB): domain Bacteria; phylum Chloroflexota; class Dormibacteria; order Aeolococcales; family Aeolococcaceae; genus CF-96. Next base: position 563 of record JAQBPH010000483.1, read on the forward strand.
GGTCGGCCTCGAGGAGATGGGCGGAGCGCGGATGCACTGCACGGTGAGCGGCTGCGGCGACGTGCTCGTCAAGGACGAGGGGTCGGCGCTGCGCACCGCTCGCGAGTACCTCGCGTACATGCCGGGCAACTGGCGCGAGACGCCGTCGCCGGCCCCGCCACGGCCTCCGCTGGCGACCGCGAGGCCGATCGACGAGGTGATCCCGCCGGAGGCGGCGCGCGGATACGACGCCATGGAGGTGATCCACGCCCTGGTCGACGAGGGCTCCCTCCTGGAGATCAAGCGGCTCTTCGCCCGCGAGCTGATCACCGGCTTCGCACGCATCGACGGCCGGGCGGTCGGCGTGGTCGCCTCGCAGCCGCGCTTCAAGGGCGGCGTGCTCTTCGTGGACTCCGCCGACAAGGGGGCGCGCTTCGTCACCCTCTGCGACGCCTTCAACATCCCCCTGGTCTGGCTCGCCGACGTGCCCGGGTTCATGATCGGCTCGGCGGTCGAGCGTCAGGGCATCATCCGCCACGGGGCCAAGATGATCGCGGCGCTCGCCGTCGCCAGCGTGCCCAAGGTGTGCGTGGTGCTCCGCAAGTCGTACGGGGCCGGGCTCTACGCGATGTGCGGCCCCGCCTTCGAGCCCGACTGCACCATCGCCCTGCCCTCCGCGCAGATCGCGGTGATGGGGCCGGAGGCGGCGGTGAACGCCGTCTACTACAACAAGATCCAGGAGCTTCCCGAGGAGGAGCGCGCCGCCTACGTGCAGCGGCTGCAGGACGAGTACCGCGACGACATCGACATCTTCAAGCTCGCCGGCGAGCTGGTGGTCGACGCGGTGGTGCCGGCGCCGCGGCTGCGCGACGAGCTGGTCGCCCGCCTCGCCGCCTACGCCTCGCGGCGGCGCACCGAGGTGTCCCGCCACCACGGCGTCTTCCCGGTGTGATCGAGGTCACCGGCACAGCGCAGCTGCAGGCATGGCGCGACGGGGTGCTGCCTCCGGTCGAGGAGGTGCGTCCCGGCCTGTGGTCGATCCCGGTGCCGCTGCCCCGGAACCCGCTGCGCTACGTGCTCGTCTACGCGCTGGAGTGCGACGGCGGGGTCGCCCTGGTCGACGCCGGCTGGAACACCGAGGAGGCCTGGACCGCGCTCGGCGCCGGCCTCCAGAGGCTGGGCGCCACCATCGAGCAGGTGAAGGCGGTGCTGGTCACCCACATCCACCCTGACCACTACGGGCTCGCCGGGCGGATCCGCGAGGCGTCCGGCGCCTGGGTGGCGCTGCATCCCGCCGACGCCGCGGTGCTGCCGGAGCGCTACGAGGAGGTCGACGCGCTGCTCGACCGGATGGTCTCGCTGCTGCGTGCCTGCGGCGTGCCTCAGCTCGAGCTCGACGAGCTGAGCTCCGCCTCGATGTCGATCCGGCAGTTCGTGGTGGTGACCCAGCCCGACCGCCTGCTCGACGACGGCGACCTCGTGCAGCTGGGCGGGCGCGAGCTGCGCGCCGTGTGGACCCCCGGGCACTCGCCCGGGCACCTCTGCTTCTACGACGCCACCCACCGGCTGCTGCTCGCCGGCGACCACGTGCTGCCGCGGATCAGCCCCAACATCTCCGTGCACGCCCAGCAGCGGCCCAACCCGCTCGCCGAGTTCCTGGACGCGCTGCAGAAGGTGCGCGGCCTGGACGTCGACGAGGTGCTGCCCGCCCACGAGTACCGCTTCCGCAACCTCGCCGCGCGCGTCGACGACCTGCTCCTCCACCACGCCGAGCGGTTGAGCGCCATCGAGGCGATGGTGGCCGCCACCCCGGGAATCACCTGCTGGGACCTCACCGTCGCCCTGCCATGGTCGCGAGCGTGGTCGGACATCCCCGCCTTCATGCGCCGCGCCGCCAACGGGGAGACCCTCGCCCACCTGATGGTGCTGCTGGCCGCCAGCCGGGTGGCGCGCCATGGCGGCGAGCCCTGGCGCTGGGTGCCGCCGCCCCTGTCACAGCAGGGAGACGGCCGGTGGCGTCTGTGACGAAACCGCGACACCGGTGATCACATGTCACAAACGCTCCGCCCACCACAAGGGAATCACAGCCGCCGTCGTCTTCCTGTTCGGTCGGAGCCTCTCTCCGGACAACAGCGTGGGGTTGCAGCCCACGTGGAGCACACATCAATGAAGAGACGGATCAGCCTTGTGGTCGGGTCGGCGGCCGTTGCCGGCGCCACCGCGGCGTTCGCCATCGGCGGCTCGCACGCATTCGCCCTGACGGCGATGTCGGCCTCGGCCTCAGGCCCGGTGTCGACGCAGCTCGACGCGGCCAGCCTGCCCACGGTTGCCGCACCCACCGTCGACACCGCGTCGCTCTTCGGCTCGGCGCAGGCGGTCGCGCAGTCGCTCGGCCTGCCGATCCCGACCCTCCCCGGGCTCCCGGACACCACCGCTCTGCTCAGCGATCCCACCGGCTTCGTGACCGGCATGCTCAGCAACCCGATGGGCCTCCTGAACCTCGTCAGCATCAGCTCCATCCTGGCGCCGGTGCAGGGCCTGGCCGGCGGTATCGGCGGTCCCGGCGCGGTGCTGTCGATGCTTCCCGATCCCAACGCGCTGCTCGGCACCATCCCCGGCGCCGCGATGCTCCAGGGCCTGCTCGGCAACACCGCCCTCTCCAGCGTGACCGGCTCCATCAGCGATCCGATGAGCTTGATGAGCCTGATCACCGGCGGCCCGCTGGGCAGCGTGACCGGCATCCTCGGCTCTCCGACCAGCATCCTCTCCACCGTCACCGGCAACCCGACCGGCATCCTCTCCGGCCTCGCCGGGGGTGGCAACCCGCTCGGGATCGCCAACGGCCTGCTCGGCAGCGTCGCCGGTGTCGATCCCACCGGCCTGGCGGGCGGCCTGCTCTCCGGCGTCGGCGGCAACCCGCTGAGCACCGTGACCG
>JAQBPH010000669.1:0-3588 GCA_028287625.1 Chloroflexota bacterium
GGATCCCACCGCCGACCAGGAGCATTGCCATGAGCGAACGAACGCTGGATCGCCTGGCCCGGGTCGTGGTGCGACGCGATCTCGAGATTCATCGAAGCCACCTCGGCCCGTACGCGGCGCGGTGGCACTTCAGCTTCGCTGACTATCAGGATCCGACCCACATCGGGATCGGAGCGCTGCGCGTCTTCAACCATGAATCGCTGCCTCCGGCGGCGCGTCTGGTCCCGCATTCGCACAGTCACGCGCAGTGCGTCACGTACGTGGTCTCAGGAGAGTTCCAGCACCGCGATGCCGTCCTCGAGTCGGGGCGGCTCGATGCCGGCGGGGTCCAGCGGATGACGCTCACCTCCGCGGCCGACTATCTGGAATGGAACCCGTCGGCGACGGAGGGGCTGGAGCTGCTCCAGATCTGGCTCGCCTTCGAGCGCAGCCCGACGCACCTGGTGGAGAAGCGGCAGTACCGGCTGGCCGACCGCGAGAACCGGTGGCTGCAGGTGGCGCGTCCGCACGGTCACGGCGGGACCGGCCTGGCCGTCGACAGTGACGCCAGCGTCCTGGTCACACGTCTCGACCCGGGCAGATCGGTGCACCACGTCATCTCACCTGCCCGCGGTGGGTATGCATACCTCATCGCCGGAGCCGCAGACCTCAACGAGCACCGTCTGGAGTCCGGGGATGCCGCGGTGATCACCGAGGAGGGAATGGTGGAGGTCGAGGCCCACCGGCCAACCGAGCTGATGCTGGTCGACACGCGGCTCTGAGAAGCGGGCGCAATCAGCCGGGGAGAACCCCAGGAGGACGGCGTGTCCGCCACACTGACCGAGGAGCCCGTCGTCCTGACGCCGTCGGCCGCGTACCGGCCGCCGACGGACGAGGAGCTCGATCTGCTGCGCCAGATCGGCGAGCACTGGGCCCAGACGCTGGGCGGCCGGCGCCTCTCCCGAGCCCGGCTCCCCGCCGATCCCGACCTGGTCGGCCGGGGCGAACCGCTGCCGCCGACCAGCCGCTACGAGCGGCTGGTGCGCATCGTCGACGAGGGGTTCGTGCCCGCGCGGCCGGGCACCGTGGTGGCCTCAGAGGGAGCCATCCGCCCGCCGTCGCGTCTGGGCAGGGTGCTCTTCGCCGCTCGCAGGGCGCTCCTCGGCCCGCCGCTCGCCACCACCGCCATCGTCCAGGAGCGGCTGTCGAAGGTCGTCGCCCTCGCCGTCCTGTCCTCGGACGCCCTGTCGTCGGTGGCCTACGGCACCGAGGCGATGCTGGTGGTGCTGGTGCTCGCCGGGACGGCGGTGCTGCCGGCCTCCCTGCCCATCGGCGCCGCCATCGTGTTCCTCATGCTGGTGGTGGGCGCCTCGTACCGGCAGACCATCCGCGCCTACCCTCGCGGGGGCGGCTCGTACATCGTGGCCAGCGACAACCTCGGGCGACGCGCCGGCCTGGTCGCGGCCGCCGGCCTGATGACCGACTACGTGCTCACCGTGGCGGTCTCGGTCGCGGCGGGCGTGGCCGCGGTGACCTCCGCGCTGCCCGCGCTCGCGCCGCTCACCGTCGAGCTCGGCGTCGGCCTGATCGCCCTCATCCTGGCCGCCAACCTGCGCGGCATCCGGCAGTCGGGAACGCTCTTCGCGGTGCCCACCTACGCGTTCGTCGCCGGCATGCTGCTGCTCATCGCCGTCGGTCTGGGCCGGGCGGCGATGGACGGCTGGCGCGTCACCCCTCCGCCGCAGCTTCCGGCGACCGAGGCGCTGGGACCCCTGCTGCTGCTGCGCGCCTTCGCCTCAGGATGCTCGGCGATGACCGGGATCGAGGCCATCGCCGACGGGATTCCGGCGTTCCGGCCACCCGAGTGGCGCAACGCGCGCACCACGCTGACCTGGATGATCGGCCTGCTGGTGGTCATGTTCTCCGGCATCACGCTGCTCACCCGTCTCGACGGGCTGGTGCCCTCGTCACACGAGACCATCCTGTCGCAGCTCGCCGCCCACACCTTCGGCCGGGGCGTGCTCTACGGATACATCCAGGCCGCGACCACCCTCATCCTGGTGCTCGCCGCCAACACCGCCTTCAGCGACTTCCCCCGCCTGCTCTTCTTCCTCGCCCGTGACCGCTACGCGCCGACGCTGTTCCTGCGCATGGGCGACCGCCTCGCCTACAGCAACGGCATCCTCGTCCTGGGGGTCGTCGCCGCCGGCCTGCTGGTGGCCTTCCAGGGCAGGACCGACCGGCTCATCGCCCTGTACGCCATCGGCGTCTTCATCTCCTTCACGCTTTCGCAGAGCGGCATGACGGTCCGCTGGTGGCGACGGCGAGACGCCGGCTGGGCACGCAGCCTCCCCATCAACGCGCTGGGCGCGACACTCTCCGGCACGGTGCTGCTGATCATCGCCGTCAGCAAGTTCACCGAGGGCGCGTGGGTGATCGTGCTCCTCATCCCGCTCATCATCACGCTGCTGTCGCGGATCCGGCACCACTACACGCTGGTGGAGCAGGCGGCGGCACTGCACCCCCCGTCGGACGAGACCGGTCACCTGCCGCTGCTCCGCGCCCGCCGGGAGGTCGGCGACGGGGCGCGGCCCGCACCCGAGCAGGTGGAGGCGCCCGACGAGATCAGGCACCTGGTGGTGGTTCCCGTCGCCTGGCTCGACCTGCCGGCGCTCCGTGCCCTCGCCTATGCCGTCTCGCTCGGCCTCCCCGTCCTCGCCCTCCACGTCGCCACCGACGACGAGGATGCCCGGCGGCTGCGCACCCTGTGGTCGGCGTGGGGCGACCAGGTGCCTCTCGAGCTGATCATGTCGCCCTACCGCGTCGTGGTGGCCCCGATGGTCAACTACGTGCGCGCTATCCAGCGGGCCCACCCGGAACTGACCATCACCACGGTGCTGCCCGAGATCGCGGTGACGCGGCGGTGGCATCGGCTGCTGCACAACCAGGTGGCGCTGCGGCTGCGCACCACCCTCTGGCACTACCCCGGGACGGTGGTGACCTCGGTGCCCTTCCACCTGTCGACGGTGAGCCACGAGCCGTGAACGCTCAGCGACCTTCCGACCAGGACATGCTCATCATAGGAGCCTCCGGCGACCTCGCCCACCGGACGCTCCCTCCCAGCCTCTACGACCTCTGCGCCCAGGGCCTCCTGCCCGCCCGCGGCAGCATCGTCGGGATGGCAGGGCGATCTGGTCGAGGGGACCTCGCTGGTCGTCGAGAAGCCCTTCGGCCGTGACCGGGTCACGGCGCGGCTGCTCGACGAGGCGTTGCACCACGCCTTCCCCGAGGAGCGCATCTTCGCATCGACCACTACCTCGGCAAGGAGACGGTGCAGGACCTCTTCGTCTTCCGCTTCGGCAACGCCATCTTCGAGCGCCTGTAGAACCGCGACTGCGTGGACTGCGTGCAGATCACCGTGGCCGAGTCCCTCGGCGTCGAGCAGCGGGGAGCCTTCTACGAGGAGACCGGCGCCATCCGTGACATCGTCCAGAACCACCCGTGCAGCTGCTCGCCCTGGTCGCCATGGAACCCCCCAGGTGTGCCCTTCCTGCTCCGCACCGGCAAGCGGTTGGCGCGACGCGACACGCGGGTGGTGATGATCTTCCG
>JAQBPH010000507.1:0-3853 GCA_028287625.1 Chloroflexota bacterium
GCACCAGCGTGCCCGGCGTGTTCGCCGCCGGCGACGTGGCCCGGCATCACCACCCGGTGGCGGGCCGCCGGATCCGGGTCGAGCACTGGCAGAGTGCCATCGGCCAGGGACGGGTGGCGGCGCGGAACATGCTCGGCCAGGCCGTGGTCCACGACGAGATCCCGTGGTTCTGGTCGGACCAGTACGACTGCAACCTCCAGTACGCGGGATTCGCCGGGCCCTGGGACGAGCTCACCGTCCGCGGCAGCCTGGAGCAGCGGGCGTTCGTCGGCTTCTACCTCAGCGGGGGGCGGGTGGTGGCCGCGGTGGCGATGAACCAGGGGCGCGACCTGCGCCGGTCGGTGCCGCTGATCCGCGCCGGCACCCTGGTCGACCCGGTGCGGCTCGCCGACCCCGACGTCGACCTGCGCACCCTGGTCGCCGAGCGCGCGCACTGACTCCCATGCCCGCCGGCCGCACCATCATGGAGCGGCCCCTCGGCCGCCGCCTCCACGAGGGGGTGGACGCGAGCTCGCGCGCTCTCCCACCCTCGGAGCAGCCTCCGGCGAGCTGAGTGCCGCTCAGCCCGGGGCCGCGGCGAGCGCCGCGGCGGCGCGCTCCAGCGAGGGGTCGACGTCGAGGTCGAGGGTCAGCCCGGTCACCCGGCCACCGGTCACGGCGAGGTGGAGGGTGCCGAGGCTGGAGGCCGCGCACTCCCCCCCCACCACCGGCCACGCGATCTCGAGGTCGATGCGCGCGCCGCCCTCGGTCGTGCGGATGCGGCCGGCGCAGAGGGTCTGGCGGGGGGCGAGGGTGGTGAGCCGTCGGAAGAGCTGCGCGGCGTCCAGGGTGGCGGTCTCGGCGCCGGCGCCGGCGGCGGTGGTCAGCCGGACGGCGGGGGTGACCAGCGCGCGGAACCCGTCGAGGTCCTCGAGGTTGAGCCGGCGCACCACCTCGCAGGCGAGCTCGGCCGCCGAGAGGTCGGGCCCCTCCCCCTGCTCGCCGCCGGCCACCCGCGGCGCGGCCGCCCGGCGGCCGAGGGCGGCCAGGCCGCAGGCCGAGCGTCCCTGTACGCGGATCATCGGGCTCCCTCCTCTGTCGCCGGTCGCGGTGCGGCCGGGCGGTCCACCTCTCATGCTGCGCCGCCCATGGGTGCCGCGACAGTGGAGAAATACTCATCCGGGGTACTCATTCGCCACACGGGCAAGTACTCAGACGAGGGACGGCCCTTCCCGCGCCGGTACCATCGTCCCTGCCATGCCCGGTACTCACCGCGACAGCCCCCTCGTCGCCCGCGAGCGCCAGCTGCAGGAGCTGTGGCGGCAGGTGGCGAGCAGCGCCGAGACCGGGCTGCGCGTCGCCGTGGTGCGGGGGCCGGCGGGGATCGGCAAGACCCGGCTGCTCCAGGCGTTCGGGGAGCGGGCGCGCACCTCCGGCGCCGCGGTGATCGCGGGCCGCTCTCCCCACCTCGGCGGCCACCCCTACGCCGCCCTCTCCGACGTGCTCGGCGCCTTCGTCCGGGGCAGCGGCTCGGCCGGGGCGCAGGTGCGCCGCGCCGGCGACGCCCTGGTCGGCCTGGTGCCCGCGCTGGCCGCCGCCGACGGGCGGACGGCCGGGGCACCCGACGTGGTGTCGGTGGTGCAGGCCAGCTTCCGGCTGGTGCGCCAGGTGACCGAGCGACGCCCGCTGGTGCTGGTCGTCGACGACGCCCACCTCGCCGACGCCGACAGCTGCGAGGTGCTCGCCACCCTGCAGCGCCACGCCGCCGAGCTGCCCTGGACCCTGGCCCTGGGCTGGCGCGACCCGGCCGACGCGCGGCCCGCCGCCCGCGAGCTGCTCGAGCTGCTGCGGCGGGATCGCGAGGTGGTGGACATCGAGCTCGCCCCGCTCGACGGCGACGCCGCCGCGGCCCTGGTCGCCGCCCTGCTCGGCGACGGCCTGCCCGCCCGCAGCCTGGTGGAGATGCTCCAGGCACGCGCCGCCGGCAACCCCTACTACCTCGAGGAGATGGTCCGCTGGGCGCGCGCCCGGGGCGCCGTCCGGCGGGTCGGCCTGCAGTGGCTGCCCGCCGCCGGTCTCGAGCAGGAGCTGCCGCCCAACCTGGAGTCGGCGCTGCGCGAGCGCACCCGCGGGCTCGACCCGGTCGCCCGCCAGCTGCTGGAGTGGCTGGTGGTCGCCGGCGGGCGGGTGGGCTTCCCCCTGCTGGTCGCCGTGACCGGTGCCGCCCCCGGCCCCCTCGCCGACGCGCTCGACACCCTGCGTACCGCCGGGCTCGTCGCCGAGCACGGCGGGCGCCATGCTGAGTACACCGTCCACCATCCCCTGGTCCGGGAGTGCGTCCTGCGGGAGATGGGGGCGGCACGGCGGCGCCTCGCCCACCGCGAGCTGGCCGCGGCGCTGCGCGCCGCCGGGGCGGCGGTGGGGAGCGTCGCCGCCCACCTGGTCGAGGGCGCCGAGCCGGGCGACGTCGAGGCCGCCGCGGCGGCGATGGCGGCCGGCGAGGCCGCCGAGGCGCAGGTCCACTACACCCATGCGGTGCGCTGGTACGAGGAGGCCCTGCAGCTCGTCGAGGACCGCGACGACATCCTGCGGCTGAGCGCCCTCGACCGCCTCAGCGAGCTCGCCGCCCACGCCGGCCGTGCCGACCTCGGCCTCGCCGCGGTCAACGAGCTGCTCGCCCGGACGCCCTCCGACGACCGGTTCCGCCGGGCCTCGCTGTGGCGCCGGCTGGCGATGCTGCGGGTGGTCACCGGCGACTACGAGCGCGCCCGCGCCGCCATCGAGCAGGGGCTGGCGGGTGCCTCGGAGGGCGGCCCGGAGGCGGCGCTGCTGCTCAGCGAGCTGGCGATGGTGGCGGAGCTGACCCTCCCCGTCCGCGAGGCGCTCGACACCGTCCGGCGGGGGCGCCGGATCGCCGCAGCCGCCGGCGCGCACGGCGCCGACCTGGTGCTCCGCGCCTTCGAGGCGCTGGCGCTCGCCCACGGCGGCGAGCCGCGCCGCGCCCTCGGCCTCGCCACCGAGGCGGCGAGCGAGGCGATGGCGGCGGGGGAGGTGCTCGCCTTCGGGTACGCGGTCTTCGCCGGCGCCGCCGCCAGCTGCTTCCTCGGGCGCTTCGACGACAGCGCGCGCTCGATGGCGGCGCTCACCGAGACCATGGCCGAGAGCATCGGGGTGATGTGGGGCGCCGCCTGGGCCGCCGCGCTGTGGGGCGAGGCCTCCTTCCTCCTCGGCGACCTCGACGGGGCGCTGGCCGCCTCGCTGCGCAGCGAGGAGATGGGGCGCCGCTACGGCGCGGTCAACGTGGTTCCCCTGGCGGTCATCACCAGCGCCCTGGTGCTCACCGCCCGGGGCGACCACGATGCCGCCGCCGACCGGCTGGCCGAGGCGCGGCGGCTGCTCGAGGAGCGCACCGGCGGCTTCATCGAGGGCTGGTACTGGTACGCGGAGGGGGTGCTCGCCGACGAGCGCAGCGACCCCGGCCGCGCGGTGACCTGCTACCGGCGGATGAGCTCCTGGAGCGAGGCCCGCGGGGACGCGTGGATGCTCTCGCTGCGGGCGGCGCTGGTCCATGCCCTGCTCGACGCCGGCGATCCCGCCGAGGCGCTCGCCGAGGCCCGCCGGCTGGCCGCGCTCGCAGCCGAGCGCGACCTCCCCCTGGCGTCGTTGACGGTGGGCGCGGCACTCACCGCGGCGCTGGCGGCGGCCGGCGACCCCAGCGCCGTCGACCACGCGGAGCGCACCCTGGCGCTCACCGGCGAGGTGGCCGGAGAGCTCGTGCCCGCCGCCGTCCGGCTGGCGGTGGCGGCCGGGCTGCTCGCCGCCGGCCGCCCCGAGCAGGCGGCGCCGCTGCTGCGCGAGGCCGAGGCGGGCTTCG
>JAQBPH010000511.1:0-3245 GCA_028287625.1 Chloroflexota bacterium
GGTGAGCACGGTCTCGCCGGCCTCGATCTGCGACACCATGGCCGGAAAGGCCGACAGGGCGGTCGCCCCGAGACGGCCGTTGATCCTGATCCTGTAGAGGCCTGGAGCCGGGTCCATGCGCCCACTCTGTGGCGGACGGGTGAAGCGGGCAACGCCAGGATCTGGTGATTTCCGCTAGCGGGAGGCCACCGACGCCAGCAGCCTCAACTCGCGTGCGCGCCGTACCGCCGCCGACCGGTCACGGGTTCCGAGCTTCGAGTAGATGTTCCGGACGTGCGTGTTGATCGTATTGACGGTGACGTGGAGCTCCCCGGCGATCTCCGTCCTCGTGAGGTTCGTCGGGAGATAGCGCAGCACCCGCAGCTCTCTGGGGCTGAGCTCCTCCGGTAGCGTCTGCGGGTTCTCGCCGGTGGCGGCGGGCGATGACCCTCGCAGGGTGTCGAGCAGCTCGCGAGACTCGGTCATCGCGAACGGCAGGATCAGGATGAGGGTCCTCACTCCCTGCCACTCGTCTCCCACCCCTCCGTCAGTCTCGACGTCGCGCCGCGCCTGCTCCTGACCGGACAGCATCAGGCCGCTGCCCGATCCCGCCGGGAGGCGGCGCTGCGATAGAGGAACGGGATGACGACAGCCGCGACCGCGAGATGCATCCCGATCAGCGCCAACCGGTTGCTGGCACTGACTCCATGGCCGCTCAGCGGCGTGCCCATCGACGCGAGGAGTGCGATCGGGGCGACCACGAGCCACAGTCGATCGGCATTGATGCTGAATCGCTCGAGGAGCGCCAGCACTCCCCAGCCGGCCAGGCCTCCGATCGCGCCGGCCACCGCGACGACCGCGGCGTTCAACTCCTGCGGCTGCTGCCCGCTGCTGAACGCCGGCATGCGCAGATCCAGGCCGGCGACCCACTTGGCAACCGCCCAGACGGCGAGCGCGCCGAGGGTGCCTCCGGCAACCGTGAGGAGGCGCTGCCGCCGCACAGTCGCCCTGGTGATCGTCGCTGTGGCCATGGTCGTCGCCTCCTGCCGTGGGCAATCTGCATGCGCAAGCATATATTTATCATGCATGCGCATGCAACCCGGCTTGGTAGAATCTCGCCATGGCCCGGCCGCGACCGACCTCCCCGGCCTCTCCCACGAAGGAGGTCGCCGGGGTCGTGTACCGACCCGACGGGCTGAAGCACGCCTCCTGGCAACGGGCCTCCGCCTTCCTCGGGCTCGTCCGCGCGGGTGAGACCCTCGTCCGAGACCTGGACGCGGAGCTCGAGCGCGACCACGGGATCAGCCTGCGCGCCCACGAGGTGCTCCTGGTCCTCGCACTCTTCGCTCCGGGGGGGCGCCTTCGGATGGCCGAACTGAACGGGCGCACGCCCCTCAGCCAGAGCCGCGTCTCCCGTCTCGTCGCCGAGCTCGAGGCGCGGGGGCTCGTCGAGCGGTCGCGCGCCGACGATGACGGGCGGGGCGTCCAGGTGTCGATCACCGCCCAGGGGATCGAGAAGTTCAGGGCAGCGCAGGACACCCACATGGCCGGGTTGGAGCGGGGCCTCTACTCGCGCCTCACCGATCGGGAGATCCGCCAGCTGGCCGCGCTCACGGCGAAGATCCTCGGTGACACGGAGGACACCACACGGTCCGCGGCGACCTGAGCCTCAGATCTGGGCCGCCCCGCCGTCGACGGGCAGGTCGATGCCGGTGACGAAGCCGGAGTCGTCACTGGCCAGGAACAGTGCAGCCCTGGCGATGTCGGCGGGCTGGCCCAGCCGCCTCAGGGGGATCAGGGCTGGGAGCTGTTCTCGGACTTCGGATGGTATGCCGGCGATCATGGCGGTGTCGATCGGCCCGGGGCTCAGGATGTTGACGCGGATTCCGCGCTCTGCCAGTTCGGCGGCCCAGGTGCGCGCGAAGGAGCGTAGGGCTGCCTTGGTGGCGGCGTAGACGCTCTGACCGGGAAGGCCCTTGCTCCACACGGCCGACCCGTTGAGGATGATCGACCCGCCGTTGCCCATCAGCGGAAGCAGTTTCTGCACGGTGAACAGCGCACCGCGAACGTTGACGCCGAACACGGTGTCAAAGGACTCCTCGGTGACCGCGGCCAGCGGCTCGTCGACGCTGCCGATCCCTGCGCTGACGTAGAGGACGTCGACGCGGCCGTGTCCGGCACGCACCGCGTCGACGAGGAGGTCGAGATCGCGCGGATCACCCGAGTCGCTGCGTACACCCGTGACGTTGCCGCCGATCTCGCTGACCGCGCCGTCGAGTTGGTCTCTGCGGCGGCCGGTGATGTAGACGTGAGCGCCCTCGGCGACGAAGAGTCTGGCTGCGGCCAGAGCCATGCCTGCGGTGGCTCCGGTGATCACCGCGACCTGTCCCCGCAGTCTTGTCATGGGCGGTCTGGTTGGCGCGCCAGCCAGCGCGGCAGGTCCTCGACATCTGGGACCAGTGACCGGGTCCGGGCGAAGTCGGCGCGAAAGGACGGCGGAGTGGCGAACCAACGCATCATGCTCTTGACGTCGTCGTTCGAGCCCAGGACATCCAGCGGTAGCTCGACGTACGTGGCGGCCGCGCCGAAACGCCGCGTGACCAGTTGGGCGATCCGGTCGCCCGTCACCTCGTCTCCGGCGATCTCGATCGGAGCGGTATCCGGCTCCCGTCGCACGAGCAGGGCGGCGGCGGCCTTGCCGATGTCCCGCACCGAGATCATCTGCAGCGGCACATCTCCCGGCAGCGGCATCCGGACGACCAGCCCGGCGCCATCCCGGGCGATCGTCCCCGGCAGGTTATCCATGAAGAACGTCGGCCGGATGAGGTTCACCGGCACCGAGCCGGTCAGGAATTCCTCGATGCGTCTCTTGCTCTCGAAGTGCGGAATCCCCGTGTCCCGCTCGGCGCCGCCGACCGAGCTGAAGACCAGGAACGGCAGCCCTGCTCCCTGCGTGGCCTCGAGGATCGCACGGCCATGCGAGATCTCGCCTTCGGCACCGCGGGGCGCGGTGAAGCTCGTCATCGCGAAGGCGGCCGCGGCCCCCTCGAAGGCGAGGCGGATGGACTCCGGGGTGTCCAGGTCGGCGGCGACCACGGCCACACCCCGCCTGGTCAGTGCGTGTGCAGCGGCGCTGTCGACGTTGCGAGTGATGGCGCGGACCGGCAATCCGCGGTCGAGCAGCGCGTCGACTGTTGCCGAGCCCTGCTGACCGGTTGCTCCGAGGACCGCAATCGGGGCGGTGAGGTCTGTGGGGCTCATCGGGT
>JAQBPH010000515.1:0-4988 GCA_028287625.1 Chloroflexota bacterium
GGCGGGGGGAGTCCCCCCGAAAGGGGGGGCGGGGGCCGTCCCCCCGAAAGGCGGGGCGGGGGCGGTCCCCCCGAAGGACCCCCGATGAGCGCCGCGCCGCGCACCGCGTCGCACCAGCGGGTCACCAGGGAGACGCAGATCTCCGCCGAGGTGCGGGTCGACGGCTCCGGCGCCGCCGACGTCGAGCTGCCCCTGCCCTTCTTCCGCCACATGGTCGAGGCCTACGTGAAGTACAGCGGCATGGACGTGCGGCTGCACGGCGAGGGCGACGTCGAGGTCGACAGCCACCACCTCGTCGAGGACTGCGGGCTGGTGCTCGGCGCCACCGTGAGCACGGCGCTCGGCGACCGCGCCGGCATCCGCCGCTTCGGCAGCGCCCACGCCCCCCTCGACGAGTCGCTGGTGCGCTGCGTGCTCGACTTCAGCAACCGCCCCCACGTGGTCTGGGAGATGGCCCCGCTGACCGGCCGCATCAACGACTTCGACGTCAGCGTCCTCGGGGAGTTCGTGCGCGGCTACGCGCAGACCGCGGGCATCTCGATGCACGTCGACTACCTCCGCGGCGAGAACCTCCACCACATCGCCGAGGCGGCGTTCAAGGCGATGGGGCTGGCCACCCGGGAGGCGCTCGAGCGCATCGGCAGCGCCATCCCCAGCACCAAGGGCGTGCTGTGACCGCCGGCGGGGCGCGCACCCGGGTCGCCGTGATCGACTACGGGGTCAGCAACCTCCGCAGCGTCGAGCGCGCCCTGGCCGCGGTGGGGGCGGAGCCGGTGCTCACCCGCGATCCCCGCGCGGTCGACGGCTGCGCCGGGGTGGTGCTCCCCGGGGTGGGCGCCTTCGGCGCCGCCGTCGACGCCCTCGACGCCCTCGACCTGCGCACCTCGGTGACCGCGGCGGTGGAGCGGGGGCTGCCCCTGCTCGGCGTCTGCCTCGGCTTCCAGCTCCTCTTCGAGTGGAGCGACGAGAGCGGCGGGCGCCCCGGCCTCGGCCTCCTCGGCGGTCGCGTCACCCGCATCCGGCCCTGCCGCGGCAAGGTGCCGCACATGGGCTGGAACCGGCTGCGGCTGCAGCGGCCCTCGCCGCTGCTCGAGGGCGTGGCCGAGGGCACCTGGGCCTACTTCGTCCACTCCTACGCCGCCCCCGCCGACGGCCCCGACGTGGTCGCCGGCTGCGAGTACGGGGGCGCCACCCTGGCCGCGGCGTGCGGCCGCTCGGGGGTGTACGGCACGCAGTTCCACCCGGAGAAGAGCGGGCCCCAGGGCCTGCGCCTCTATGCCAACTTCCTGCGCATCTGCCAGGGTGAGCGCCAACGGCCCGAGGTCGAACCCGTGCCCGGGCAGCGGCAGGCGGCGTCGTGATCGTCATCCCTGCGGCCGACGTGCGCGGGGGCCGGTGCGTGCGCCTGCTCCGCGGCGACTACACCCACGAGACCGTCTACGCGGAGGAGCCCGCGCAGGTGGCGCTGGAGTTCGTCCGCCAGGGCGCCGAGCGGGTGCACCTCGTCGATCTCGACGCCGCCCGCGGGGTGCCCGACGTGCTCTCCCGGGACGCGGTGCGGGCCGCGGTGCGGGCGGTGCGCGACACCGACGCCAACGTGGAGCTCGGCGGCGGGGTGCGCAGCCCCGCGGCGGCGAGCGCCTGGCTGGAGCTGGGCGCCGACCTGGTGGTGCTCGGCAGCCTGGCGGTGCGCCGGCCGGAGATGGCGGCACAGATCTGCCGCGCCCACCCCGGGCGGGTGCTGCTCGGCCTCGACGTCCGCGACGGCGTCGCCCAGGCGCAGGGCTGGACCGAGGCCGCCGGCGAGGCCCTCTGCCATCTGCGCCGCTGGGCGGGCTGGCCCGCGGCCGGGGTGGTGCTCACCAACGTGGCCCGCGACGGCGCCCTCACCGGTCCCGACGTCGAGGGCCTGGAGGCGTGCATCGCCGCCTACGAGGGCCCGGTGATCGCCTCCGGGGGGGTGGCCTCGCTCGAGGACCTCATCGCCATCGCCGACGCCGGCGCCGCCGGGGCGATCGTCGGTCGTGCCCTCTACGAGGGGCGGGTCGACCTGAGCGAGGCGCTGCGCCTCTTCCCCGCCCGCCCGGCGGCGCAGCGGCAGCAGCGATGAGCCTGGCCCGCCGGGTCATCCCCTGCCTCGACGTGGACGCGGGCAGGGTGGTCAAGGGCACCCAGTTCGTCGATCTCCGCGACGCCGGAGACCCGGCCGAGCTGGCCGCGCGCTACGACGCCGAGGGCGCCGACGAGCTCGTCTTCCTCGACATCACCGCCTCGCACGAGGCCCGCGACATCCTCCTCGACGCGGTGCGCCGCACCGCCGACGCCCTCTTCATCCCGCTCACCGTGGGCGGCGGGCTGCGCAGCCTCGACGACATCGAGGCGATGCTCCGCGCCGGCGCCGACAAGGTGTCGCTGAACAGCGCGGCGCTCGCCGACCCCGCGCTGCTCACCGCCGCCTCCGACCGCTTCGGCGAGCAGTGCATCGTGGTCGCCATCGACGCCCGCCGCGAGGGTGAGGGGTGGGGCGTGTACACCCACGGGGGGCGCCGGCCCACCGGCCGCGACGCCATCGCCTGGGCTCGGGAGGCCACCGACCGCGGCGCCGGCGAGGTGCTGCTCACCAGCATGGACCGCGACGGCACCGGCGACGGCTACGACATCCCGCTCACCGCCGCGGTCGCTCGGGCCGTGCCCGTCCCGGTGATCGCCAGCGGCGGGGCCGGGCATCCCGAGCACCTGCGCGAGGTGCTCGTCGAGGGCCTGGCCGACGCCGCCCTGGCGGCCTCGATCTTCCACTTCGCCGCCCATCCCCTCCCCGCCACCAAGGCGTACCTGCGCGACCACGAGGTCCCCGTCCGCATCTAGCCACGAGCCGGTGCAGTCGCCGGCCGTGAGCTCCGGGCGCGCTCGCGGCATGATGGTGTCATGACCACCACCCGCGGCCCGGTGCGCATCCCCCGGGCGGCCTCGGCGCTGCGCCTGCCGCTCTGGCAGCGCTCGCAGCAGCGCATGCGCGAGCGGTACGGCTTCGACATGGACGCCCCCGACGCG
The DNA here is from genome assembly GCA_028287625.1 of Chloroflexota bacterium. Lineage (GTDB taxonomy): Bacteria > Chloroflexota > Dormibacteria > Aeolococcales > Aeolococcaceae > CF-96. The sequence continues at coordinate 3,052 of JAQBPH010000515.1, forward strand.
GTCGACCGGGCCCGGGCACTGGCCGCCGAGAGGCCCGCCGACCCCGAGCTCGCTCTGCTGCTCGGCTCGGTGCTCGCCACCCGGGGCGACGCCGGACCGGCGGAGGCGGAGGTGCGCCGGGCCCTCGAGCTGGCGCCGCGGCTGCCCCGGGCGCACACGACCCTGGCGACCCTGCAGATGCAGCGCGGCGAGCAGGAGGAGGCGCTGCGCAGCGCCCGCAACGCCGCCGCGCTCGACCGGGAGGATCCCACCGTGCTCTACAACCTCGGCCTCGCCGAGTGGTTCGCCGGCGAGCGGAGCACCGCCCGGGCGGCCTTCGACCGCGCCGCCGAGGCGCTGCGCGCGGTCACCGGCGAGCCGCCGCCACCGCAACCCTGGTGGCGGCGGCTCGGCCACCGTGGCTGAGCGCCCCGAGCCGCGCTTCGGCGCCGACGGGCTGGTCTGCGCGGTCGCCCAGGACGCCGGCAGCGGCGCCGTCCTCATGGTGGCGTGGATGGACCGCGAGGCCTGGGAGCGCACCCTCGCCGACGGCTACGCCACCTTCTTCAGCCGCTCGCGCGGGCGTCTCTGGCGCAAGGGCGAGACCAGCGGCAGCCTGATGCGGGTGCGCTCGGTGCGGCTCGACTGCGACCGGGACGCGGTGCTGCTCCGGGTCGACCCCGCGGGCCCCGCCTGCCACACCGGCGCGGCCTCCTGCTTCTTCGAGCACGTGGAGGTGGCGGAGGCGGCGGGGTGATCACCCCCACCGCCCGCGAGGGCTGCTACCTCCCAATCGCCGCATACGGGCCGGTCGGCGACTGCCGCAGCGCCGCGTTGGTGGGGAGCGACGGCAGCGTCGACTGGCTATGCCTGCCTGCTTCGACAGCCCTCTTGTTCGACAAGGGCGGCCCGTCCTCCAAGTCACCCATCCCGTTCGAGCGGTGAGGAGTGTCCATGACGGTTGGGCCGATGGTGGATGGGCGGTGCGCTCGGGGGAACGGTCACCAAGCGGGTCCCCGCCTCGAGGACTTCGACGACGGTGTCGAAGTGCATGCTGAGGTCCGATCTTGCCCTGTCCGGTGGCGAGGCGAAGAAGAGCACGGCGGCCCCAGCGCGGAGCACCGCGTTTCTGAAGTCTCTATCCAGGGTGACAACGGTCAGTGGCGGATTCCAGGCAAGGGCAACCTCGCGCACCTCGCTGTCTCCGAGCTCGCTCAGGCCCAGCACCCGGGCCCGCTTTACCACGAAGCCGCGACCCTCCAGGAGGAGAACGACCGGCTCGGGGACGTTCTGGTCCGCGAGAAAGGCTAACCGGTGGCGTGGGCGGGCGGACGTATCGTCGCCTTCTCCTCGAGGGCAGCGTTGATGTCCTCGAGGGTGAGGTCTGGGTACAGCTCGAGGATCTGCTGCGCGTTCAAGCCACCGCGGGCCAGCCGTTGGACCGTGATGACGGGGATCCGCGTGCCGGCAATCACCGGCTTGCTGCCGAGCGCGCCTCGGCGGCGCTCGACCTCGCCGATCCGTCGGACATCCAGGCTGGCAATCTGTGCCTGCAGCTCCTCGATGATCGCTGGTAGGGGTACGGTGACCGAGATGAGGGCTTGCTCAGGCTGTCGCCCACCTCGGATGGTGCCGGACTCGACGAAGACAAGATCACCATCGGCGGTAGCCACGAAGTTGAGTTGAGCGAAGGGCTTTTCGTAGTCGAGCGCTCTCAGGTGCTCGCGAACGCGCCGGATTTGCTGGAGTGATACGCCGGCGCCACGCAGGCGAGCGGCGGTCTTCAGCTCCACCAGATCCCGAAAGTCATACATGCGTGGCCGACCACGCCCTCGCGCATCGGGTCGACTCAACGACGGGCGGATGAGGCCCTTATCCTCCCAGTACTGGAGTTGGCGCTTCGTCAGCCCCGTCAGCCCTAGGACCCGGTCAGCGCTGAACGCACGCTCCATCACGCT
>JAQBPH010000520.1:0-22020 GCA_028287625.1 Chloroflexota bacterium
CGCCGCCCGTCTCGCGGTGGAGTCGGGGTGCGGCACGGTGAAGGTGAAGGTCGGCGACGCCGAGGGGGAGGCGCGGGCGGCGGCGGTGCGCGCCGCGGTCGGCCCCGGGGTGCGGCTGCGCCTCGACGCCAACAGCGCCTGGGACGTGGACACCGCGCTTGCGGAGCTGCGCCGGCTGGCCGTCCACGGCATCGAGCTGGTCGAGGACCCGGTGGGCAGCCTGGAGGAGCTGGCCGCGCTCCGCCGCCGCTCGCCGGTGCCGGTCGCCGCCGAGATGTCGGTGCGCAGCGTCGCCGACGCCCGGCGGCTGCGCGCCCTCGACGCCGCCGACGCGGTGGTGCTCAAGCCGCAGCGCATCGGCGGGGTGGCCGTCGCCCTCGCCGCCGCCGCCGAGGCGGGGGTGCCGGCGATCGCCTCCAGCGCCCTGGAGACCTCGGTGGGGCTCGCCGCGGTGGTCGCCCTGGCCGCCGCCCTGCCCGACTCGCCCTACGCCCACGGCGCCGGCACCGCCCTGCTCCTCGACGGCGACGTCACCAGCGACCCGCTCCTCCCCGTGGGCGGCGCGCTGCGCCCCCGCCGAGTGGTGCCGGACCTGGTGGTGCGTGCAGGGGGAAGGCCGTCATCCGCATCAGCGAAATCAGCGGATGATGGCCTGGGGGAGTCCCCCCACCGGGCGCGTCAGCGCCCAGAAAGATGAGTGACGCGGACGTCTCCCTCGCCTGCTGCCACCTGCTGGTCGACGAGCTGGTGCGGTCGGGGATGAGCGACGCCTGCCTCTCGCCCGGCTCACGCTCGACCCCCCTGGCGCTGGCGCTGGCGCGGCATCCGGGGGTGCGCCTCCACGTCCACCTCGACGAGCGCTCCGCCGCCTACGTCGCCCTCGGGATGGCCCGCCTCCAGGAGCGCCCGGTGGCCGTGGTCTGCACCTCGGGCACCGCCGCCGCCGGCTGGCTGCCCGCGGCCGTGGAGGCGCGTCTCTCGCAGCTGCCCCTCGTGCTGCTGAGCGCCGACCGCCCTCCCGAGCTGCGCGACACCGGCGCCAACCAGTCCATCGACCAGCAGCGGCTGTTCGGCGGCCACGTCCGCTGGTTCGCCGACAGCGGGGTGCCCGAGGCGCGGCCCGGGGCGGCCCGCTACTGGCGCTCGCTGGGCAGCCGCGCCGCCGCCGCCGCGCTCGGCCCGCCGGCTGGCCCGGTGCACCTCAACCTGCCGCTGCGCGAGCCGCTGGTGCCCTCGGGCGGGACCGTCGACCTCGGTCCCGAGGCCGCCGGCCGCGAGGGCGGGGCGCCCTGGGAGCGGGTGTCGGCGGAGGCGCGGCAGCCCGCCGCCGGCGACGTGGCCACGCTCGCCGCGGAGATCGCCGCCACCGAGCGCGGCCTGGTGGTCGCCGGCGGCCTGCCCGGCGGGCGGGGTGAGGCGATCGCCGCGCTCGCGGCGCAGGCCGGCTGGCCGCTGCTCGCCGAGCCCACCTCGGGGCTGCGCACCGGGCCGCCGGCTCTCGGCGCCGGGCCGCTGCTGCTCGCCGACCCCGGCTTCCGCGCGGGCCACGCGGTCGACCTCGTCCTCCAGGTGGGCGCTCCCCCGACCAGCCGGGCGCTGCTCGCCACCGTGGCCGGTGCGCGGCGGACGATCGCGGTGGCCCCCGAGGAGATCCACCCCGACCCCGCGCGGGGGGTGGCGTGGACGCTGCGCTGCGACCCCGCCGCGCTCGCCCGGGCGGTGCTGCCGCTGCTTGGCCCCGATCGCCGGTCCGGGGGGATGAGCGCCTGGTTCGAGGCCGACGCCGCGGCGCGGGCGGCCGCCGACGGCTGCCTCGACGGCTGGCCCGAGCCCTCCGAGCCGCGCGCCGCACGCGACCTCGCCGCCGCCCTGCCCGAGGGGGCGGTGCTGCTCGCCGGCTCGAGCATGCCGATCCGCGACCTCGACGCCTTCATGGCGCCCCGCCGCGGCCTCCGCGTGGTCGCCAACCGCGGCGCCAGCGGGATCGACGGGCTGGTCTCGACGGCGATGGGCACCGCCGCGGTGGCGCGACCCGGCTATGCGCTGCTCGGCGACCTCACCCTGCTCCACGACGCCGGGGCGCTGCTGTGGGGCGCCCGCCGCGGCCTCGACCTGGTGCTGGTGGTCGTCAACAACGACGGCGGCGGGGTCTTCTCGATGCTCGGCCAGCGCGACCTTCCCGCGGCCGAGCAGGAGGCGCTCTTCGGCACCCCCCACGGGCTCGACCTCGGCGCCCTCGCCGCCGCGGCCGGGGCCGGGTACCGGAGGCTGGTCGACCCCGCCGGGCTCGCCGACGCGGTGGCGGCGGCCGCGTCGGAGGGCGGGACGCAGGTGGTCGAGGTGCCCACCGACCGGCGCCGCAACGTCGAGCACCACGCCGAGGTGGCGGACCAGGTGGCGGAGGCGCTCAGCCGCTCAGCGCGGTGAGCAGGGCGCTGAACTTCGCCTCGGTCTCGGCCACCTCGAGGGCGGGGACCGAGCCCTCGACGATCCCCGCCCCGGCGTAGAGCCGGGCACGCCGGCCGGAGAGGGCGGCGCAGCGCAGCGCCACCACCCACTCGCCGTCGCCGGCGGCGTCGACCCATCCCACCAGGCCGGAGTAGAGGCCGCGGGGCACCGGCTCGAGCTCGTGGATGGTGTCGAGGGCCGCGGCCGTGGGCGTGCCGCAGACCGCGGGGGTGGGCTGCAGCGCCGCCGCCAGCCCGAGCGCGCCGGGCGCGTCCGCGACCAGCCGGCCGCGCATCGTGGTGGTGAGGTGCCAGAGGCTGGCGGTCGCGGTCAGCCGGGGCTCGGGGTCGACCTCCAGGGTCTCGCAGAAGGGGGCGAGCGCGTCGCTCATCGCCTCGACCACGAGGCGGTGCTCGCGGTGGTCCTTCTGCGAGGCGAGCAGCCGCCGGGCGGCGGCGGCGTCCTCGCCGGGGCCCGCGGAGCGCGGCGCCGAGCCCGCCATCGGCCCGCACACGACGGTGCGGCCGCGGCGTCGGAGCAGCGTCTCCGGGGTCGCGCCGAGGAGCATGCGCCCGTCGGTGCCGCGCACCGCGAAGGTGTGGCAGCCGGGGTCGCGGTGGCGCAGCCGGCGCAGCACGGTGGTGGCGTCGATCTCGCCGCCGAGCTCGAGCTCCAGGGTGCGGGCCAGCACCACCTTGCGCAGCGCGCCGCGGCGTATGCGGTCGACCGCCTCGGAGACCGCCGCCGCGTAGACCGAGGGGTCCGGCTCCGGCCGGGAGGAGAGCCGGCCCCCGGCCGCGGTCCCGGTGGGGGGGCGGCGCACCGGTGGGGGCGGCCCCTCGGCGGCCCCGTCGCCGGTGTCGCCGAGCAGGTGGGCGTGGACGCCGCCTGCGGCGGTGGTGCGGAGGATGCGCGCCGGCACCCAGAGCCGCGCCGGCACAGCGCCGTCGAAGGCGAGTGCGCCGACCACCACCGCCGACCCGGCGTCGAGGTCGCGGAGCAGCTCCGAGGCCACCTCCCCGGCCTCGGCTCCCTGGTCGGGCCCGGGCTGGACCACGGCCGCCCGGGTGGTGCCCGCGGCGGCGAGACCGGTGCCCTCGCGCTCCAGCAGGAAGCCGTCCTCCGCGTCCCACACGCTGAGCAGGTCGGCCTCGGCGGCGGCCCGCTCCATCCTCATCCTCCTACCCCGCCCGGGTGCCGGTGAGCAGCTGGGCGGCGCCGCCGCCGAGGCTCCGGCGCGCCACCGCGGTGAAGCCGGCGTCGCGCACCATGGCGAGGAGCTCGGCGGGGGAGGGCAGCCAGGCCGTCGAGGCGGGCAGGTAGCGGTAGGCCTCGCGGTCGCTGAGCAGGCCGCCGACGAGGGGCACGACGTGGCGGAAGTAGAGGGCGTGGCCGCGGCGCAGCAGCGGGTTGGCGGGTTCCGCCACCTCGAGGAACCCGATGCGGCCGCCGGGACGCAGCACCCGCGCGGTCTCACGCAGGCAGGCGGGGATGTCGACCACGTTGCGCAGCGCGAACCCGCAGACCGCCCCGTCCACGGCCCCGGCGGCGAGCGGCAGGGTGAGGATGTCGGCGCGCACCAGCGGCGCCGAGGCGTGGCTGTGGGCGAGCATGCGCGCGGCGACGTCGACGCCGACGCAGCGCAGCCCGGCGCGCTGGGTCTCGCGGCAGAGGTCGCCGGTTCCGCAGGCGAGGTCGACCACCAGCGAGCCCGCGGGCAGTCCCAGGGCGGCGACGGTGCGCCGCCGCCAGCGGGCGTCGAGGCCGAGGGTGAGGACGCGGTTGAGGCGGTCGTAGCGGGGGGCGATGCGGTCGAACATCACCCGGTTGGCGTCGGCGCGGTCGCGCGCATCCGCCGGGCGGGGCGGGCTCAGGCGGGCCACGCGACCTCCACCCCGCGCCGCGCCTCGGCATGGGCGGCGGCCACCTCGGCGCGGTCGCCGACCTTCTCGATGTGCTCCTCGGCGACGTCGAGGAGCACCCCCCGGAAGTGGTGGGAGACCAGGCGGGTCACCGCGGGGAAGATCTCGCGGAAGGCGGTGACCAGCCGCAGCGCCGCCTCGGTGTCGTCCGCCGCGGTCGCGCGCACCGGTCCGCGCACGTGCTCGTCGAAGAGCTCGACGGCGCGCTCGGCGACGGCTCGGACGTGCTCGTCGTGGTCGCGGGCGAGGGCGAGCAGCTCGGGGAGGGGGAGGCCGCTGTCCAGCAGCCGCAGCCCGAGGCGGACCATCTCGACGTCGGCGCTGCTGTAGCGGTGGCCGCCGTCGACGCTCCGCCCCAGGCGCAGGCCGGCGCGCTCGAAGGCCTGGAGCAGCGGGGCGGCGACGCCGCTGCGCTGGGCGAGCTCGTCGAGGCCCAGCAGCTCCTCGGTCTCCTCCTCGGCGCGGACCGCGGCCACCGCGGCGGCGAGGTCCTGGTCGGCGGCGCCGAGCCGGCCCTCGAGCACCCGGCGCACCGCCGCCAGGGTCAGGCCCTTGCGCTGCAGCGCCCGCACCTCGCGGATCCGCTCGACGTGCTCCTCGCCGTAGAGGGCGAGCCGCCCCTGGCGCCGGGGCGGGGGCAGCAGCCGCTGTGACTGGTAGTAGCGGACGGTGTCGACCGAGACCTCCGCCGCGGCCGCCAGCTGCTCGACCCGGTACGTCATGAGTACCGACTCTACGAGTCTCTGCTGGGAACGTGCGCTCCGGGTGGCTCAGGCGTCGAGCGGCAGCTCGAAGTGGCGCACCCCGGCCCAGCCGCCGGGCACGGGGCGGGCGCCGCGGTGGACGAGCATCGCCACCATGCGCCGGTTGTCCTGGAGCACGTCGGCGGTGAGCCGGTCCACCCCCTCCTCGCGGGCGCGCTCGGCGAGCCGGGCCAGGAGCGCCGCGCCCACGCCGCGGCCCTGGGCGGCGTCGACCACGGTGATGGCGCCGTCGGCGAGGCCCGGATCCGCGCGGTCGCGGACGAACCGGGCCACCCCCAGCCCCGTCCCGAAGCTGACGTCGATGGCCACCAGCGCCTCGTGGTCGTGGTGGTCGACCTCGGTGAAGTACTGGATCTCGGCGGCGGTCAGCTGGCGCTTCGGGCCGAGGAAGCGCCGGTATCGCGACTCGGCGCCGATCCCGTCGAACAGAGCGAGGTAGGCCTCGCGGTCGGTGGGGTCGAGGGGGCGGATGACCACCAGGGTGCCGTCCCTCAGCCGGGTCAGAAGTTGCGTCATGCAACGTACTGTATCCCGGCAGGTGACCGCATGTCGCGCCGGCGGGCTCGGGTCGCCGGAGGTACGCGGGCGGCCGTCCGGGCGTAGCATGGGGGTGCCGTGCCGCCTCCGCTGGTCGCCGCTCTCGCGGCGCTGGTCTCGCTGTCGGCGCCGCCGGTCGTGCTGGTGGCGAGGCTCGTGCACGACCACCGCAGGGCGCGCCGGCCCCTTCCTCGCCGGGCCTGGCTCGCCCGCGTCGCCCTGGCGCTGAACCGTGAGCGGGCGGCCACCCCGGCGCAGTGCCGGGTGGCGGAGCTGCGCGGCCGTCTCTACGAGGACCGGCGGTGGGCGCGGGCCGTGCTGGCCGGGCACGACGACCTCCACGCGGGCTGGCTGCTCGGCGATGCCGAGCGGCTGGCGCGCCGCCTCGACGACGAGCTCCGCCGGCTCTGGCCGGTGGCCGACGCCGCCCCGGAGCAGCTGGAGCGCGCCGCCCGGCTGGTCCACGGCACCCGCCACAGCCTCGACCGGCTGCGCGAGGGCCTCCTGCTCCGCGCCGGCGAGGACGCGGACGAGGGGGTCGCCGACCTGGCCCGCGGCGTCGAGCTGGAGCGCGCCGCCCGGATGCGCGCCGCCGCCATGCTCCATCGCGGTGGTGGGCTCTCTTCACCTCCTTGCGACATCGCGGAGAGGGCCAGCCCGGCGGATGGGCATATCCTGACACCGGGTGGGCCGGCGCCCGAGATCCGCGAATGATGGCCTCGGGGAGGCCCCCCACCAGCGCGTCAGCGCGCATGAGAGAGGACCATGGCAGGGCACGTCGTCGACAGTGACGATCACAGCGTCGTCGGCAAGGTCGGTCGCGTCACCGGCGGCATCGGACCGGGCCGGACCGGCGAGGTGATGCTCCCGGTCCGCGGCGGCACCGAGGCCTTCCTCGCCCATGCGGCGGAGGCGGGCGAGGCCATGGGCCCCGGCACCCGGGTGGTGGTCATCGAGTACTTCGCTCCGCGAACGGTCTACGTCAGCCCCGCATAGGTGGCTGAGAGGTGGTTGTCATGAACACCGTCATCGGTCTGGTCATCGCCGGCTTCGGCGGCCTGCTCGGCGTGCTGCTGGTGGTCGCCCTGGTCTTCCGCGCGATGTGGCGCGTCGCCGAACCCAACGAGGCGCTGATCATCTCCGGCTTCAAGCACGAGCCCGTCGAGGGCGTCGGCGAGAGCATGGGATTCAAGATCGTCACCGGCAAGGGCGTGCTCGTCCTGCCCGGCTTCCAGAAGGTGCGCACCCTCTCGCTCGACGCCAACGAGACCGAGCTGGACATCACCTGCGTGACCACCCAGGGCATCCCCGTGGTGGTCAAGGCGGTGGTCATCTACAAGGTCGGCGACGACTTCGTGTCCATCTCCAACGCCGCACGGCGGTTCCTCGACAAGGCGCCGGCCGAGGTCGAGCAGAAGATCAAGAACGTCTTCGAGGGCCACCTGCGCTCGATCGTGGGCGGCCTCACCGTCGAGCAGATGATCCGCGACCGCGAGGCGCTCACCGAGCGCACCCGCTCGCACTCCGCCGAGGAGATGCAGAAGCTCGGCCTGGTCATCGACACCCTGCAGATCAAGGAGATCGACGACCCCACCGGATACATCAAGAGCCTGGCCGCGCCCCACGCCGCCGCGGTGCAGAAGGAGGCGCGCATCGCCCAGGCCTCCGCGGACCGCGAGGCCACCGAGCAGGAGCAGGCCTCCGAGGCGCTGAAGGCCGCCGCCCGGCGCGAGGCGGAGATCAAGAAGGCCGGCTACCAGGCGGAGATCGACCGCGCCCAGCGCGACGCCTCGCAATCCGGTCCGCTCGCCGAGCAGACCGCCCGCCAGCGGGTGGTCGAGGAGCAGACCAAGGTCGCCGTGCTCGAGGCGCAGCGCATCGAGCAGTCGCTGCAGGCGGAGGTGCGCAAGCCCGCCGACGCCGAGGCCTATCGCCAGCGCACCCTCGCCGAGGCCGAGCGCGACGCGCGCATCTCCCGCGCCGAGGCGAACGCCAGGGAGACCCAGCTCGCCGCCACCGCCAACGCCGATCGGGTGAAGGTCGAGGCGTCGGCGTCGGCGGAGAAGATCCGCGTCGAGGCGGAGGCGCAGGCCGGGTCGACCAGGGCGATCGGCATCGCCCAGGCCGACGCCACCCAGGCGCGGGGGCTCGCCGAGGCCAGGGCCACCGAGGCGCACGGGCTCGCCGAGGCGGCGTCGATCAAGGCCCGCGCCGAGGCGCTCGCCGTCAACCAGGAGGCGGTCATCGCCCAGCAGCTCGCCGAGCAGGCGGTGAACATCGTCGCGGCCGCGGCGAAGCCGATCGGCGACATCGACAACCTGGTGGTGCTCAACGGCACCGAGGGGGTCCAGGACGCCGTCCTCGGCTCCATCGCCCGGGGGTTCACCGCGCTGCAGGCGCTGCGCAGCAGCCTGGCGCCGAGCCCGGCGGTGCCGGTGGCGCAGAACGGCCGCGCCGAGACCGCACCGGAGGAGCCGCCCGCTCCCGAGCGGATCCGCCGCACGGGCGCCCCGGGATAGGCCCGATGGGCCTGCGCCGGCGCCTCGGGCGGCTGCTGCGCGCCCGGGCACGCCGGCTGCAGGGCCCGGAGGACCCGATCGCGGCGCTCGAGCTCGCCTACTCGCGGGAGCTGGCGATCGCGGACGCCATCCGCCAGGGGATCGCCGGGATGGTCACCGCCCAGACGCGGCTGCGGCTGCAGCGTCAGTCGCTGGAACGCGAGCGGCCGCGCCTGGAGGAGAGCGCCCGCGGCCACCTGCGCGGGGGTCGCGACCACCTCGCCGCCGCGGCCCTCACCCAGGCGGAGCTGATCGGTGATCAGGTCGAGGGGCTGGCCGGCCAGGAGCAGCACCTCGCTGCCGACCACGCGGCGCTCGAGGCCGCGGCGCGCCGCCACCAGGCCCGCCTGGCGCTGCTGCGCACCCAGAGGGAGGCGCTCGGCGCTCAGCACGCCGCCGACCGGGCGCGGCTGGGCGCCGCCGAGGCGCTCGCCCGGCTGGGAGCCGAGGACACCGCCGTCCGCGTCCTCCTCGAGCGCGCCCGCGAGCGCATGCTCGAGGTGCAGGCCCGCGCCGACGCGCTCGCCGAGATGAGCCGCCGGCCCCCGCTCACGGACACAGCCGGCCTCGAGGCGGAGGTCAGCGCGGCGGCGGCCGCGGGCGGGGTCGAGCGCCGGCTCGCAGCGCTCCGTGGCGAGCTCGGCCTGCCCCCGGCCCCTCCCCCCGGCTGAGCGGGGCCGCCTGATCGAGGCGGCGGACCGGCCGGAACGACGTGCATCGACGGTCGCCGAGGTCCGACACCACTCACAATGAGTGTGCGAAATTACCTTCCGCATTCCTGCCAGCGTGCGATGCTGTCGCGAGGATCGACGGCGAACGGGGCTGCACCCCTCAGCCAACGGTCCACAGGGGGCACCATGCGCAGGTCGCACATCGTGGGGGCCGCATTCCTGGCAGTCGCGATCACACCGTGGGCAGCCCCTCCCTCGCCGGTTGGCGCGGCGACCCCTGCCCGCAAGGAGATCCAGGGCGGCTGGATCGGGGCTCTCCCCTGCGTCACCACGGCAGCCACCCCGGAGCCCGGGCGGCCCACGACCCTGCGGCCCGCCACCTGCGCCAGCGGCACGTTCTGGGATGGGGTGTGGACCGGCCACACTCACTTCGTCGCCACGGGGACACAAGATCTGGTGAGCGGCGATATGTCGATGACAATCGATGAGATCTTCTACGGTGTGGCGACTGAGGACCACTCCCGCGGAACGTTGCACCTGCTGGGCACCATCACCATCGACGGCGCCACCAGCACTGTCCGGGTCCACGAGGTCGTCGTCGGTGGCACCGGCCAGTTCGCTGGCGCTGTGGGGGATGTCGTGTTCGAGGGCACGCAGCTCTCGGCGGTGAGTGGGCACGGTGGCTATCACGGTTGGTGGTCCCGGCCGTCGACTCCGCAGACATGACGGCTTCACGCTGACCACCGTCGAGGTGGGAGAGGTTCAGCTGCGCGTCCGCACCGGTGGAGTGGGGGCCTCCCGTGCTCAGGAAGCAGCCCGTCGCGTACTCACACGGAGCGCACCGGCGGCTCTCCGTCAGCGAGGTGACGCCGCCCTGAAAGCCCGCGGTCCTGTGTCCGCGGCCAGTCCCCTGAGATCGTCCACCTGGTCGACGAGCAGGGTCCGCAGTCTCATCAGGCCTGCACGGGTCCGGCCCTTGACCGTCCCCAGAGGCACGTTCATCCGCAGGGCGATCTCACTCTGTGTGTACCCGTCGAAGTAGGCCAGTTCCAGGGTCTCCCGCTGCGCTGCAGGCAGAGAGGACAGGCTGACACGCACCCGCTCGCCCTCGAGCGTCCCGATGACCTGGTCGCAGACGTCGACCGCTTCGGAATCATGGGAGGAGACATCGAGCCGTCCGTCGAGGCGCGAACGACCCGCACGACCGCGCGTGCGGTCGATGGCGCGGTTGCGAACGATCGCGCACAACCACGATCGCAGGCTGCCGCGCGCGGCGGAATACGTCCGGGCATTCCGCCACAACGAGAGAAAGGCGTCCTGGACCACGTCCTCGGCCGCCTGCTGATCGCGAAGGATGCGGTGGGCCAGAGTGTAGGCGAGCGCACCGTAGCGCCCGTAGAGGATCTCGACCGCCTCCGGATCTCCCTCGAGCAGCCGCGGCCACACGTCATCGTCAACGGCGAGCATCGGTTCCGCTTCCCGTACGTCCATGGACAGCAGTGTAGAGTCGCGTTTTTCGCCGGTGGGGCCATCTCGCGGACGGTGCTGGACAAAACCTTCGACATGGCTCCGCGCCGCCGCGCTCCCGGAGGCGGCTCGGAGCCCTCGGGAGCCGTCATCCCGCCCTGGCCGCTGCGACACCGGCGCGGAGGACGGAGGTGACCTCTCCGGCGTGGGAGGGCATGTCACGAGCCATGGTCGTCTCCATGAACCGCCACGCATCCGTCAGCCAGTGCTGCGGAAACTGCCGCAGGGCAAAGAGCGCCTCGCAGTAGCGGACGTGGGCCGCGAAGATCGTCGTGTCCATGCTGGCGAGCGCACGGAAGTGATGCACGAAGTCCTCCAGGGTGCGCTCGCGACCGTTCTCCCCAAGCTTCGACAGCTCGGGCTGCTCCTCATAGAGGAGCTGCCGTGCGGCCAGGGCGAGGGCCGGTGCCCTCTCGTCCAGGATGTCGCCGAGCCGGCGCTCGCCGGCGCTCACGTCGTCACCAGCTCGAAGTCACGAAACCCGGACGGTCGGGGCCTGCTCCGACCGCGGGGGATCCGGGCGTGCGACGCACGGTGGAGGGCGCTGCGCATGTACAGGCGGAAGCTCTCGCTCGACTCCCAGCGCGTGATCATGAGGAAGCGATCCGCCCGTCCGCACTCGCGCAGCACGGTGAGACCACGGAAGCCCGGCCAGGCGTCGACGGCACCGAGGCGCTGCCGGAACGCCTCCGCCAGCGCCTCCGCGCCGTCCTCCGGCACGCTGATCTCGGTGATGGTCACGTAGTCTGTCATGTGTCGCCTCCAGAGGCGGGCGGGTCGACCTGGTCGACCCAGAGTTCCTCTCCACGGGCGGTGAGATCCCGGCCCACCATGACGACCCGCCGCTGCCCGCCCTCCCGGACGGGCCAGCAGTCGAAGGAGACAAGGCCGGTCAGCATCCGCGTTCTCAGGTTGAGCTCCCAGCCGCGTCGCTGAGCGGGGCGCGGGCGGTAGACCCTGACCGCCTTGGCGCGGTCGTAGGGGTCGACGAGATCGATCAACCGGGTGCCACGGAGGTCGCCACGCAGGACGCCGGCTGCCCGGGCACACGCGATGTTCGCGTCGACGATCGCACCCCGCTCGTCGAGGATCACGATGAGCTCCGGCAGCAGATCGGCCACCGTCCGCCACAGGCCCGGCGGCTCAACGGACACGTCGTGAGCCGGGACGGGATCGGGGCTGTCGACCGGCGTCTCGAGCGGCTCCTCGACGCGTCCCTGCGCAAACCCGACGGCGAGCTTCAGCGACAGGCCGCGGCTGGCCACGGCCAGCCTGACCTGCTGCAGGAGTTCGACATCCGCCATGGTGTAGCGGCGCTGCCCTGAGGCTGTCCGTTGGGGCGTCAGAATCCGATACCTCCTCTCCCACGCGCGGATGGTGTGGGCCGACATCCCGACCATCGCCGCCACCTCGCCGATGGTGAAGCGCGTGGCATCGCTCATGCCCTCAGCAACCGGCGCATGAGGACGGTCGCGATGCGGCCGTCGCCGGCGTGGGCGTCCGCACCGATGCGCTTCCAGAGAAGGGGCACGCGGATGAAGGCCGGACCGCCCACCACGACGCGCAGCCTCTCCGCCTTGAGCGCCGCCACGGCCAGCTGGATGTCGCGCAGCGAGGGAAGGTAGGCGGCAGACAGGCAGACCACGTGAGGCCGCTCGCGGCGCGCATGGCGCAGCAGCTCCGGCAGCGGAAGGGGGCTCGACATGTTGTCCACCGACCATCCGTCGTCCTCCAGGATGAGCGCGAGCGCGCGCAGACCCAGCCTGTGCTGCTCGGTGCCGACGGTTGCCAGAAGGCAGCGGCTGCCGGGGGCCACCGGATCCGAGGAGGGAGTGGGCGCCAGGCCCTCCAGCACCGCCTCCACGATCGCGGTCGCGCGATGTTCCTCGGCAACACCGATCTGGCCGCGATACCACAGTTCGCCGATCTCGTGCTGCGCGGGCTGCAGAAGGTCGGCGATGACCGCGGCGCGGATCGCGCCGGTCGCGGCCACGTATCGCGACGCGGCCTCTCGAGCGGCCGTCCGGTCACCGCGCAGGAGCGCCTCCACGACAGCCGGAACCGGTGGACGCGGCAGACGACCTCGGGGATGGCGCATGCCCAGCCTTGTCGAAGGTTTTGCCTAATTGTACGAAGCGCCCATCGGCGAGGCAAGCCGGACGCGCAGTAGGGTGGGCGGAGATGCGATGCGCCCTCCCGCCATGCTCCTCCTGATCTCGGCGGATGCCCTGCTGTACGCATCCCTCGCCGAATACCTGGTCAGCCGCGGTCACCGCGTCTGTGATGGTGCCGAGGGCGACACCGTCGTGAGCGCCGTCGTGGTGGATGCCGACGCCTGGCCGGCACCGTGGACGCGGGGTCGCCTCCGCCGGCGATTCCCCGGCACGCCCTGCATCCTGCTCAGCGGCTCTCCGCTCGCCGGGCCCGACACGGTGTCGCGGCTGCGGCATGGCTTCTTCCTGCCCAAGCCCGTGCGCCCGGCCGAGCTCGCGTCGATGATCGACCATGCCGTGAATGGATAGGTGGGGGACGGCGCAGCTGGCGCGACTGCGCAGCGTGGCCTCGGACGTGACCGCGCTCGATGCCTGCATCGAGGTGCTGCGACAGCGCCACTCGGATGACACCCTCCTGCGTGCCGCGGAGCTGACCGAACGACTTCATCGCGAGGTCACCGCGCTCATCGACGACCTGCGCACGTAGAGCCGTTCGGGGACGGCATCCACCGTTCGCGCTGCGCTGGCGCTCCTCGGTTGCCAACACTCCCCGCATGTATGCACATCGGGACCGTGCGGAGCAAATGCGTCGCGCTGATCCGCACGGCTCCCACGTGGCGTAGTACCGCTTCGTAGGACGTCAACGGACCGCGCGGCTCGGTGACGGGCGACCGCATCAGTCATCGCGGCTCGGGCTGCGGAAGGAGGCAACTGCCGAAGCGTACACGGGACCACACCGAGCGTGAGCGGGCCTGCGCCCGCTCATTGTGATCATCACCTGGACTCGCACTCTTGATCAATGGAGGCTTGCATTCGTGCGGAAGACGATATCGTTGCTGGGGTTGGGTGCCGTCGCCCTGGGCGGCCTGATGCTCTCACCGTCGACGGTGGGCGCGTCGAGCCACCGCGAGGCGCCACTCATCGCCAGCGATCCGGCCGTGGACAATACTGACGTCTACGCATTCGTCAGTCCGGATCGATCCGATTCGGTCACACTGATCGCCGACTGGATCCCCTTCGAGGAGCCCAACGGCGGTCCCAACTTCTTCTCCTTCTCACCCGACGCCTACTACGACATCCACATCGACAACACCGGCAGCGGCAGGTCGGACATCACCTATCGGTGGACCTTCAGCAACCACTACCGCAACACCGGCACCTTCCTGTACAACACGGGGCCGGTGAACAGCGTGAGCGACCCGACGCTCAACTTCTATCAGACATACACGCTGACCAGGATCAGTGCACGGCAGACGAGGCAGCTGATCACCAACGCCGTGGTGGCGCCGTCCAACGTGGGCCCCGCCTCGATGCCGAACTACGGCCGGCTGCGGGATCAGGCGATCTCCCCGGTGCCCGGAGGAGGCTCGTCCTTCGCCGGCCAGGCCGACGATCCCTTCTTCCTCGATCTCCGGATCTTCGACCTTCTGTACGGGGGCAACCTCAAGGAGGTCGGACATGACACGCTGGCCGGCTACAACGTCAACAGCGTCGCCCTGCAACTGCCCAAGGCCGATCTGGTGAACGCCAACGGCGACCCCGTCGTCGGCGTGTGGAGCACCACCGAGCGGGTCGGTCTCGGCCGGGCGCTGGATCGCGTGGGCAGCGCGCCCGATGCCGCCGGCAGGGACGGCCTGCTGCCCGGCCTCGGTCTGCAGCTCGATCGCGCACAGGGATCGCCCCTCGACCTGCCCGACCCCAACGCCTCTCAGGTGTCGCGCCTGGGCAGCCCGCTGGTGAACGAGGTGGTGGTGCCGCTCAACATGAAGGACGCCTTCAACGCGTCGCAGCCGTTGCAGGATTCGAGGAATCCGCAGCTCAGGCAGGCGATCGACAATCCACTGGTTCCGTCGCTGATCCAGAAGATCTACGGCATCCCGGCACCGGCGGCACCCCGCACCGATCTCGAGCAGGTGTTCCTCACCGGCATTCCCATGCTGACCATGCCCACCAGGCCGGTGGGCGGGACGGTGGTCCCCGCGGAGGAGCTCCGTCTCAACACCAGCATCGCGCCGTCCGCCTCCCCCAAGCGCATGGGCGTGCTCGCGGGCGACACCGCGGGCTTCCCCAACGGCCGTCGTCTCGCCGACGACGTGGTGGACATCGAGCTGCAGGCGCTGGAGGGCATTCTGCTCCCGAACCATCCGGCGGCCGTCGCCACGCTGGGTGACGGCGTCAACACCAACGACGTCGCCTTCGGTCGTAGCTTTCCATACCTCGCCCTTCCGCACAGCACCGCCGTGAACTCGGGCTCGGGTGCCGCGGTGCAGAGTGGCCGGTCGGCTGGCACCACCGCCATCGCGGCGGTCACGTCGGGGACAGGCCCCGGCGCATCGGCCGCGACCCGCTGGCCGCTGTCGCTTCCCGTCGCCGCGATCGGCGTCGGGCTCCTCTCGCTCTGCGCGGGGGTTGCCGGACTGCGGCGCCGGCGCCTCGCGACATCCCGCTGATCTGACCAGGGTGGCCCGCGGCACGGGCCGCGGGCCCACCCCCACTCAATCGGAGGCTCGCCTGATGCATCGCGTCGCACCGCTCGCCGCGCTCGGCCTCGCCGGCGCGCTGTTCGCCGTCGCCGGAATCGGTCTGGCGGAGGGCGTCCACCCGGCGGCGCCTCCGGCCGGCGCGGGTGACCCGCCGCCGGCCAGGCGTGCGGCCAGCGTGGCGGGGGGCCCCGACGTCCTGACGAGCTCCATCCTCAGGACCCAGGAGCACCTCCGCCGGGTCCGGGGCGACTGGGAGGCCTGGGCAGAGCTCGGGGCGGCGTACATCCAGGAGGCGCGGATCACGGTGGACCCCTCCTACTACCCCAGGGCCGAGGGCGCGCTGCACCAGTCTCTGCAGCTCCAGCCCGACGGCAACGTGACGGCCATGGTGGGGATGGGCGCTCTCGCCTCCGCCCGCCACGACTTTCAGAGTGCGCTCGACTGGGGGCAGCGCGCCGGTGCGGTCAACGATCACAGCGGAGGCGTCGAGGGGGTGGTGACCGACGCGCTGACGCAGCTCGGCCACTACCCCGAGGCGCGCGTCGCGGTGCAGCGCATGGTGGAGATCGCGCCCGGACTGGCCTCCTTCTCGCGAGCCTCCTACGACCTGGAGGAGCATGGGGACGTGCGCGGAGCCAGGGGCGCCCTGGAGCGCGCCCTGGCGGACGCCTTCACCCCCGCCGACCGTGCCTTCGCCCACTACTACCTGGGCGAGCTCGCCTTCAACTCCGGCCAGCTCGAGGAGGCGGCCCGCCAGGACACGGCGGGCCTCCAGGAGGATCCGGGCTACGTCCCCCTGCTCGAGGGCCGAGCCAAGGTGGAGGCAGCGCTGGGCCAGGACGATGCGGCGGTCCGCGACTACTCCGATGCGATCGCCCGGGTGCCCCAGCCGCAGTACGTCATCGAGCTCGGCGAGCTGCAGGCGTCGCTCGGTCACGCGACCGAGGCCCGGCATGCCTTCGACCTCGTCCGCGCCGAGCACCGGCTCTTCGCCGCCAACGGGGTCGATATCGACCTCGAGGAGGCGGTCTTCGAGGCTGACCACGGAGACCCTGCGGCGGCGGTCTCCAAGGCCCGGGCGGAGTGGCTGCGGAGGCACAGCGTGCTCGTGGCCGACGCCCTGGGCTGGGCGCTCCACCGGGCCGGGGACGACCGCCAGGCGCTCGGCTACCTCGACACCGCCCTCGCCCTCGGGTGGCGCAATGCCCTGATGCTGTTCCACCGAGGGATGGTGGAGCAGTCCCTGGACATGGCCGCCGCCGCGCGGCGGGACCTGTCCGCCGCCCTGGACACCAACCCGCACTTCTCGGTGACGTGGGCACCGGTGGCCGCGCGAGCTCTGGCGGCACTGGGAGGGAGGCCATGAGCCCGGTGCGGCGCTGGCTGATCGCGGCGCTCGGGACAGCGGCGCTGCTGGTGCTGCTTCCGCTCAGCGTGCTCGCCCACCCCCTGGGCAATTTCACGGTCAACCACTACACGGAGCTCGATCTGGCCGGCGCGCAGCTGCAGCTCCATCGCGTGGTCGACATGGCGGAGATTCCCACCTTTCAGGAGCGCCGGCGCATCGCCGACGCCGGCGGCGAGGTGCCCTACCTGGAGCGCAAGGTGGCCGCCGTGGTGGGCGACCTGCACGTCGACGTCGACGGCCGGAGCGTGCCGCTGCGCGTCGACCAGCATCGGCTGCGCTTTCCTCCCGGCGCTGGCGGGTTGCCGACGCTCCGCCTGGAGGTCCTCCTCTCCGCCGACCTCCCCTCCTCCGGCACCCACGATCTCGGCTTCGAGGACATCGCCGACCCGACGCTGATCGGCTGGCGAGAGGTCACCGCGCTGGCCGATCACGGCACCCGCCTCGTCGCCTCCGACGTCCCCGCGAGGACGGTGAGCGACAAGCTGCGTCGTTATCCCGACGACCTGCTCACCAACCCGCTCCACACCGCCACCGCACGTCTTCGCTTCGTCGCCGGCAGCCAGACCGTCGCGGCGACGCCCACGCTGGGCGGCGCGGCGGGCGGCCTGCGTGTGATCACCGACCGCTACAGCGCTCTGGTGAGCGCTCCCCACCTGACCCTCGGCGTCGTCGCCCTGGCCCTCCTGGCCGCCGTGGCCCTGGGTGCGAGCCACGCACTGTCGCCAGGACATGGCAAGGCGATCATGGCCGGCTACCTGGTGGGCACCCAGCGCACACGCCGCCACGCGGTCATCCTTGGCCTGACCATCACCCTCACACACACCGTCGGCGTGTTCGTGCTCGGGCTGATCACGCTCTACGCGGCTGCCACCATCACCCCTGAGCGGCTGTACCCGTGGCTGACGCTGATCTCCGGCGTGCTCGTCCTGGTCCTGGGCGTGGCGCTCGTCGTCACGCGGGTGCGCCGGGCGCTACATGGTGCCGACCACGATCACCATCATCACCACCAGCACGGAGATCATGACGGATCCGGCGGTGATCACCATCTCGGTCCGGCACCACGCTCCGAGGGAGCATCGTCCGCGCCGGCGCTGAGGCGGAGGGGGCTCGTCGCCCTCGGGGTCTCCGGCGGCCTGCTGCCATGCCCCTCGGCGCTGATCGTCATGCTGGCAGCCATCTCTCTGCACCGAGTGGCCTTCGGCCTGGGCCTCATCGTGGCTTTCAGCGTCGGTCTCGCAGGAGTGCTCGTCGGCATCGGTCTCCTGCTGGCCGGGGGCACCGCGCTGATGCGGCGCATCCCGCGCGTCGCCGCTGCAGCCGCCCGCAGCCGCATCGTGCGACTTCTTCCCATCGGGAGCGCCGTGCTCATCACCCTGGTCGGTTTGGGGCTGACGATGCAGGCAGTCGCCGCGGCTGGATGACAAACGGGCTGACACCCGCCAGTCACAGATCGAAGGGGATGGCCGCGGCGGACGCCGCGGAGACGCTCGCCCTGGTGCGGTCCCGGTCCCGGGCCGCGGCTGGCCTCAGCGGCCAGCCGCGGCGACGCTCCGTCGAGGGGACCCGGCCCGCTCCTGCGTCACTCGACTCCTACGAGGACGCTGCCTCACCTGCGGTCTCCACCGCCGGTCCCGGGGTCCCGAGCACGCCGGCCTCCGGCACGACCACCTGAGGCGCGGTCGCATCCGACGACGCCGGCGTCCGCCGGCGCCGCGCCACCGGTGCGGCGGCGGCCGGCGTGCGGCGGGATGCGGCGGCGCGTGTCCGCTTCTCAGGTGCAGCCGGAGCGGCCACGGCTCGTGTCCGCCGTCCGTTGGCCGGCGTCGCGGCCGGGGCTGCCGCCGCTCGCTTCCGCCTCCCATTGACGGGCGCGGGCGCGGTGGTCGCCCGTCGGCGCGCGGGAGCGGCGGGCGTCGTGCTCCGCTTGCGTGTGCCTGCTGTCGTCGCGGTGGCGGAGGCGGCGGTGCGCCGTCCGCGTGGGGCCGTGGACGTGACCTGCGGCGTCGACGTGGCGCGCGGGCGACCGGTCGCCGGACGGCCGGCGGCGGTGGTCGTGGTGCGCCGCGCGCGCCCGCGCGCCGGTACCGTCGATGACGCGGCCTTGCGGGCGGCCGCCTTCTCCTTGGCCTTCGCCAGCTGCGCCTCGAGCTTCGCCGCCCTGGCGACCAGTCGCTCGTTCTGGCGGCGGAGCTGGGCCATCTCCTTCGCCACCGCCGCGACCTGCCGGACGAGGGTCGCCTCCGCCCCCGCACCCGCACTCCGCGCAGGGGGCGCGGCGCCGGTGCGTGCTCTGCCGGTGGCAGAGCTGCGCGGCGTACGACCTGGGGCCGCGGCTGATACACGACGAGTGCTGGTACGGGCCATGGATGGAATCCTCCGAGTGCTCATTCGGAGAGCACAACGGGGTAGATTACATCACAGCCTGACCATATCTAGGGGCGTCCCCCAGAGCGCCGGGGCCTCGGGGAGAGAATGGATCGTCGCAGACCGTCCTGGGCCGGTGCCTGGGTCAGGCTGTGGGCGCGGAGCTGCAGGGTCCGGGTCACCGGCACCGTCCGGTGGCACCACGAGCACTCAGTCCGCTCGCCGGGCTCGAGGAACGGCCGGCTTGGCCGGACGTCGAAGCCCGATCCCGGGCACCCGTTCTTCATCGCCTCTCCACAGACCACGCGTCCGCGTGGCTCGCAACCTGCTGCGCCGAACCCCCTTCGGCCAGACCAGTGAGATGATAACGGACAATCCTGTGGATTCCAGCGGTTGCCGGAGTGGGAAGGGGAGCGGACGACAGCTCCGCAGCGGACTCGATGTCACCGGCCCGGGTCGTGGCTGCAACCCCAGCGATGGAGGTTTCACGATTCTCAGAATGGCGACCGACAGCGCGCCGCCGTCTGGATGCCGGCGCCGTCGAGCGGAGGGTCGCCGTCATGGAGGCGCATCCCGGGGAGGAACAGGAAGCCCAGGGTCGTCGCCGAGCCGAGGCAACCGGCCGCGATGAAGGTGGTGCGCACACCGAGCACCTGCGCCACGAGCGGGGTGAGGGCGAACGAGAGCGGCATCAGGCTCATGGAGACGAACCACTCGATGCTCGACACGCGGCCCAGGAGCCCGCCGGGGACGAGGCGCTGCCTGAGCGTGGACCAGACCACCGCCCCGGCCGCCTCGAGGGCGTTGAGTCCGACGGCGGAGAGAATCAGCTCCCAGCGCTGCGTGGCGAGCCCGTAGCCCGCCACCAGCAGGGTGGCGCCGGCCCAGCAGACGTACACGAATGTGACCGGGTGGCGCACCCGGTCGAACCGGCCGACGGCGGCGGCGCCGACCAGCGCGCCGACCCCGCCCGCCCCCAGCACCAGCCCCAGCGAGCCGGCGCCGGCGTGCAGCTCGTTCTTCACGAGGTAGGGGACGAGCACCTCGGTCGGTCCCAGGAAGAGCAGGTAGGTGAGGCTGGCGGCGGCGAACGTCCCCCACAGCCAGACGTGCCGCCGGACGTAGAGCAGGCCGCCGAGCAGATCCGACCAGAGCGATGTGGCCGCTGCCGTGGGGAACGCGGGCGCGTCGAGCGAGGCACGGACGCCGGGACGGATGCGCCAGACGCAGGCCGCGGACGTGGCGAATGTGACGGCGTCGGCGAGAAACGCTCCCGGCGCGCCGGCGAGGGCCACCAGCACCCCGCCGGCGGCGGGCCCGCACAGGCGCAGGGTCAGTGGCCGGAGGACCTGGTCGAGGCCGTTTGCGTGGTGCAGGCTCCTGGTGGCGACCAGCTCGGGGACGAGGGCGTCGAACGCGGGCGATGCGAACGCCGCGCCGGCGCCGATGACCACGGCCGCGACCCAGAGATGCCAGAGCTGGAGCTGGCCCGCCCAGCCCGCCTGCGCCAGCACGACGAGGGCGGTGCCACGCGCGACGTCGCTCAGCAGCAGCACCGTCCGGCGACTCAGCCGATCCGACACGGCACCACCCAGCAGGGTGAGGGTCAGCTGGCTCAGCGAGGCGGCGAGGCCGACCCCGGCCAGGGCCATCGGGCTGTTCTGCAGAGAGTACGCCTGCCAGGCGACCGCGACGAGGAAGATCCCGTCGCCGACCAGTGACACGACGAGGCCGGACCACAGCAGGCGGAAGTCCCGCTCCCCGAGCGGCGAGAGGATTCGGATCCGGTTCCACGGCCCGCCGGTGACGGGGGGGCCGTTCCGGCTCACGGCGAGGGCGGCTCGCCGGAGACGGGAAGCGCGAAGCGCTCGGCCACCTCGCCGAGCACGGTGCACAGCAGGTCGATCTGCTCGTCCGTGTTGGCGGCGGTCACCTGCACACGGAAGCCGACCTCGCTGCGCGGGACCAGCGGGTAGGCGGCCAGGGTCACGTAGATGCCCCGGTCGAACAGGAACTCGCCCACGGCGTCGATCTGCTCGGGCCGGCGCGCCGGGATCTCGACGATGGGAAGGCCGGAGCGGTTGAGCGTCCGCAGTCCGAGGGCATGCACGGCGCCCAGGACCCGGGCGGTCTTGCGATGCAGCGACGCCCGGATCTCCTCGCCGCGAGCGGCGTTCACCCGCAGGCCGGCCAGCGCGGTGGCCAGCGACGCCGTCGGTGACGGACCCGAGTACAGGTATGGGGGCGCGCCCACCTTCAGCTGGTTCTTGAGCGCGGTCGGCAGCGCGAGATAGGCCAGCAGCGACGAGTACGCCTTGGAGAAGCCGGCGACCAGGATGACGTCCTCGTAGCCCTCGCCGCAGTGGCGCACGATGCCGTTTCCCCGCGACCCGTAGGGCGTCGCCTCGTCCGGCGTCCGCTCGCCGATCACCCCGAAGCCGTGGGCGTCGTCGATGTACAGGGTGGCGCCGTGGTCGCGGGTGACCCGGATGAACGCGGCCACGTCGGGGACGTTCCCGGTCATGCTGTTGACGCCGTCCATGCACACCAGGCGTGCCGCGCCCGGCGTCGCCTCCGACAGCTTCGCGGCGAGGTCGTCGGAATCGTCGTGACGGAAGCGGCGGAGCGTCGCCCCCTCGCCGACCGCGATGCCGACACCGTCGTAGATGGTCTTGTGCGCCTGAGCGTCGATGAACACCCAACCGCCGGCGGCGAGCAACGGGATGACGGCGGTATGGATGTGGGTGATGGTCGGCAGGAGCAGCGTGTCGGCCGCGCCCAGCAGGTCGGCGAGCTGCTCCTCGATGTCGCAGTACAGGCGGGGGCTTCCGAGCAGCCGCGACCAGCTGGGGTGGGTGCCCCAGCGGCGCACCGCCGGCTCGATGCTCGCGATGATCTCCTCGTCGAGGTCGAAGCCGAGGTAGTTGCAGGAGGCGAAGTCCGCCAGCCACTGGTCGCCGACGCGGATCCACCGTCCCCGGACCTCGTCGATGACGGCGTCCATCATGCGGTGCGACGAGCGCAGCCGTTCGAGGTCGGCGCCGCGCGGAGACTTGCGGACCTGCTCGGACACCGGGGCGCCGGAGGGGGGAAGAAGGCCCGTTGCCGTCATGGGATCACTCCTG
>JAQBPH010000562.1:0-3520 GCA_028287625.1 Chloroflexota bacterium
TCCTCGAAGAGCGCCATGATGCTCTCGGCCTGGGCGGGATCGAGGTTCGCGGTCGGCTCGTCGGCGATCATCAGGTCGACGTCCCGCGCCAGGGTCCGGGCGATGGCGACGCGCTGACGCTGACCGCCGCTCAGCTGCTCGCTGTCACGCGCGGCGAAGGGGAGGAGCCCGACCCGGTCCAGGGCCTGCCGGACCCTCGCCTCGTGCTCGCTGACGGGCACCTGCGCGTCGGCGAGGTCCTGGAGGAGGATGTCGCGAACGCTGGACCCGGGGAGCAGCCCGAAGTCCTGGGGGATGAGGCCGACGCGACGGAGGTGGCGCTGCCGGTCCGCGTCCCGGCGCAGGCCGCGCAGCTCGACGCCGAGAACCTGGATGGAGCCGTGGTACGGCTCGCGCAGCGTGCCGGCGAGCAGCTCCATCAGCGTGGTCTTGCCGACGCCGGTCTGCCCGACCACGGCCACCAGGCCCGGTCCGTCGACGTCGAGCGCCCCCATGCGCAGGACATCGCGGTCGGCGCCGCGATACCGGTAGCGGAGATCGCGGATGCGGACGGCGGCGTTCATGACCGGCGCAGCAGCGCGGGGCTGGCGTTCGCCGCGCGCCACGCGGGGGCCAGCGTGGCCACCAGGGCGAGCAGCACGGTGGTGGGGAACACGGCGACCAGCGACACCGCGGTGAAGTGGACCGGCATGACCGTGAGGGCTCGGAGCAGGGTGCCGGCGACGATGCCGCCGACCTCGCCGAGCACTCCCCCGAGGAGGCAGGCCCCGAGCATCTGCCGGCCGAACTCGACGAGCAGCGTCACCCGCAGCACGCCGCTCTGGCGGCGCAGCGCGATCTCCTTGCGACGCGCCTTCATGTTGGTGACCCCGAGGACGAAGGTCGCGGCCGCCGTCTGCAGGATCATCGCCACGGTGACGACGCCGGTCAGCAGGGCCACGATGGTGTTGATCACCTCGACGTCGACCAGCCCGCTGCGGCGCACCTGCGACGCCGAGAGCTGCCCGGTGATGTAGTCGCTCACCCCGCCCGCGACGCTGATGAGCAGCACCGAGAAGCCGACGCCCACCGCCACGGCCATCACCGCGATCACCGACGACGGCAGGCGGTGCCTGGAGCGATTCCTGCCCGTGGGTCCTGCGACAGGAATGGGAACCACCGCCTCTCTCCCCGCGACTGCGGCGCCGGCGACCCCGACAGCCGTCAGGGAGCCGCTGAGGATCGCGAGCTTCGTCGCCATGGGAGTCTCCCGTGCGTGGGCTGCACCCCACGCGGTGCCGGTGAGAGGTCCGGCTGACGGGAAACGACGCCGGGCGGCGGAGGCTTGCGGTCGCGGGTGGTATTCGCGGACCGGTGGCGATCCGGCAGCGCCGCCGCCGCGGCTTCGCCAACCATGTGCGCGATCCGTCACAGGCAGGAATGCACACTGCAGCGGTGCCATCGGCGGTGGACCAGGGTCCTCGTCGCGGGCACTCTGTGGACATGATCGCAGCCGATGGCGGACGCACCGAGGACGTCGACCTCTCCTCGGCGCGCTTCTGGACGGCTCCCCGCGCGGTCCGAGAGGCCGCTCTCGCCGGTCTCCGGCGGGAGGCGCCGGTGCGCTTCTTCGCGGAGAGCACCGACTTCTCCGTCGCGCTCCCCGGCGCCGGGTACTGGGCCCTCACGCGGTACGACGACGTCCTCGCCGCCAGCCGCCGCCCCGGCCTGTTCAGCTCCGCCAGCGGCATTCGCATCTTCGACGCGCCCGCCGACCTGGGCAGGTTTCGCGCCTCGATGGTCAACATGGACGACCCCCGGCACGGCCGGCTGCGCGGCCTGGTCCAGCGCGGCTTCACGCCCCGGATGATCCGTCAGACCGAGGAGTGGATCCGCGAGGTGGCCGCGGCGATCGTGGACGACCTCCTCGAGAGGCATCCCGACCAAGGCTGCGACTTCGTGGAGGAGGTGTCCGCCCCCCTTCCGCTCAGGGTCATCTGCCGGATGATGGGCATCCCCGCGGAGGACGAGGCCGCGATCTTCCGCTGCACCAACACCTTCGTCGGCGCCAGCGACCCCGACTACAACGGTGGCCGCACCACCCTGGAGGCGATGACGCGAGCCTCCTCGGAGATCGTCGAGTACGCGCAGGAGCTCGGCCGGGACCGGCGCCGGAGGCGTCGCAACGACATCACCAGCGAGCTCATGCACGCCGAGGTGGACGGGGAGCGCCTCTCCACCGAGGAGTTCGGCTCATTCGTGCTGCTGCTGGTGATCGCGGGCACCGAGACCACCCGGAACGCCATCAGTCACGGCCTCGAGGCGCTCACCGACCACCCCGCGCAGCGGGCGATCTGGTGGGACGACTTCCATGCGGTCAGGGACTCGGCCGTGGAGGAGATCCTGCGCTGGTCGACCCCGGTGCGCCACCTGCGGCGTACCGCGACCGCGGACGTCGAGATCCGGGGGGTGAGGATCAGCAGGGGCGACAAGGTGGTGCTGTGGTTCGAATCGGCCAATCGGGACGAGGACCACTGGGACGACCCCCACCGCTTCGACGTGCGACGGTCTCCCAACCCGCACCTCACCTTCGGTGGGGGCGGCCCTCACTTCTGCCTCGGGGCGAGCCTGGCGCGCCTGGAGATCGGGGTGATGTTCGAGCAGATCTGGAGGCGTCTGCCCGGGCTCCGCGTCGTGGGTGAGCCGGAGCTGCTCAGGAGCGACTTCGTCAACGGCATCAAGCGCATGCCCTGCGCCTGGAGCTGACGGTCTGGACAACCACGGGGGCGGAGTGCAGGATACGTCCGCGTGACAGGCAGACCTGAAAGGGAGGGCCCGGATGGCCGACGATGACGCGTTCTCGGGCTCGCCCCTCCTCAACGGCGCCACCGGCGTGCTGCGTCGCCTTCTGGGGTTCGGGTCAGGGTCGGAGGTCGACGGACAGCGGTTCTTCTCCCGGGCGGCCGGGCCCACGGAGACCGTGGTGGTGGGCGGCGAGAGCATCCGGCTTCCCATCCACTACCGGCGGACCGACGTCTTCACCGCGTTCTTCACCGCCGGCCGCGACGCGGTCGCGCGGCTGCTGCCCGACGGCCTGCATCCCGTCAACATGGGGCGGGACCGCACCCCGCTCACGATCTCCGGCACGAACTATCTGGACAGCTCCCTCGGGCCGTATGGGGAGGTGGCGATCCTCGTCCCCTGCACCCACGGCCGCTCTGCCCCGGCGATCATGTCCGCCGCTCTGCAGACGCTCGTTCCCGGTTTCGGCTACTTCGTGGTCCATCTGCCGGCCACCACGCCGCTGGCCCACGACGTGGGTCGGAGCGTGTGGGGCTATCCCAAGTTCCTGGCGGACATCGACTTCGACCGCACGCCCGGACACCAGCGCGTCCGCGTGGCCGAGGGCGGCTCCGAGATCCTCAGCCTGAGCGTCCCCCAGCGGGGGCTGCCGGTCCGCGACAACCGTCCCTGTGTCACCTATGCCACGCGCGACACCGACCTGCTCCGCGTCACGACCCCCTGCCGCTCGATCTACCAG
>JAQBPH010000605.1:0-3052 GCA_028287625.1 Chloroflexota bacterium
CTCCTCGAGCTCGACGCCGCGGAGGTGGACCACGACTGCGCGACACCGGCCGCCGACGTGGTCGAGGTGGCCGACGGTACCTGGAGGGTGCGGAGGTGGTCGAGCGGCTACCGGGGCGCCGTGCTGCGCCGCCTGGGCCTTCACGGCGACGCCATCGCGGCCTGCTCCGAGGTGCTGCAGGGACCGCCGCAGTGGCAGACCTCGGCGATGGTCGACATGGCCCGGTCGCACGCCGCTCTCGGCGACGTCGACGCCGCGGCGGCCGCCCTGGAGGACGCCTACCTCCTCAACGCCCGGGCCGGGCTCGCACAGCGGCAGGGCCGGGTGCGCGCCGCTCGGGCGCTCCTCCCGGATGGACCGGCGGTTCGCCAGCTCGACGCCGTGCTACGGGGCTGATTCCCAGCATTCTCTGAGGTTCCGCCCAGGCGGATGCCAGGGGCCGGGCCGATCCTGGTGACAGTCAGACCCACGACCGACCCAGGAGAACCAGCCATGACCCCGGCCGCCCCGGCTCCCACCCCCAGCGACCGCGACCGGGCGCTGGTGCTGCGGCGCCGCCTCACCACCACGGTGGGGGTCGGTGGCGTCGCCGCCGTCGGCGCGTTCGTCGCGCTCGCCGCCACCGGGGCCACGGCGTCCACCACCACGACCATCGCGCCGTCGAGCGCCGGGAACGCCGCCGCTCCCAGCGCGGACGCGACCGCTGCACCCACGGCGGCGCCCACGCTGGCCCCGCCGTCGAGCGCGGTGTCGAGCGGCGGCTGGGGCCGCGCACACGCCGTGAGCGGCGGCTCGGGCGGGGGCTGACCCGTGGTGCTGGCGGCCGTCGACGGTCGCGCCATCGGCACCTCGGTGCGGGTGGTGGTCACACGCGCCGGCCGGCTCGGCGACGCCAAGGCAGCGGTCGACCGCGTGATCCAGGAGGTCGACGAGGCCTGCAGCCGCTTCCGCGAGGACAGCGAGCTGAGCCGCATCCAGGCCCTGCGGGGCGCCGAGGCGCGGGTGTCGCCGCTGCTCGCCACCCTGCTCGTGGCCGCCCTGCGCGGCGCCGAGCTGAGCGACGGCGCCGTCGACCCCACCGTCGGCACCGCGGTGCGGGCCGCCGGCTACGAGGGCGACTTCGCCTCGGTGGCCGCAGAGGGCGGCCCCATCTCCCTGGTGGTGCGCCCGGTGCCGGGGTGGCGGCGAATCCGGCTGGACGCGTCACGCCGCACCGTGGTCATCCCCCCGGGCGTGGAGGTCGACCTCGGCTCCACCGCCAAGGCGCTCGCCGCCGACATGGCGGCCACCGCCGCGCTGGAGGCGATGGGTGAGGGTGGCGTGCTGGTCAGCCTCGGGGGCGACATCGCCCTCGCCGGCGAGGCTCCCGAGGGCGGATGGCGGATCCAGGTCACCGACGACAGCGACGCGCCGATCACCCCCGACGGCGAGACCGTGACCGTCACCGCCGGCGGGGTGGCCACCTCGAGCACCGCGGTGCGCCGCTGGACCCGGGGCGGCGTGGTGCTCCACCACATCATCGACCCGGCCACCGGCCTCCCCGCCGCCGGCCCCTGGCGGACGGTGACGGTGGTCGCCGCCGTCTGCCTCGACGCCAACATCGCGGCGACCGCCGCCGTGGTGCGAGGCGAGAGCGCGGTGGCGTGGCTGGAGTCGCTGCGACTGCCCTCGCGGCTGGTCGCGCACGACGGTGCCGTCATCCGCACCGCGGGCTGGCCGGAGCCGGCCTGACCGGCACCCGCCGTCGCTCGTCAGCGGGCACCTCGTCGCGGCACTGCGCCGCGGACGCCGTGGACCACGGTTACGGGTTCACGGTCGGCGGCCGGTCCTCGATCGCGTCGACGCGGGCGGGATAGAAGGCGAGACGGTCCTGGATCGCCGCCACCGCCGCATACGGCGTCTCATAGGTCCAGACGGCGTTCCGAGCGCGCGCCTCCCAGCGGAATGCTGTAATAGGCGCAGTCACCTTTGTAGGGGCAGTAGGTCGCGTGGTCCGTCCTGACGAGGAGGGTCATGTCGACATCCTTGCGCGGGATGTAGTGAACCGGCGGATAGGTGGCCTCGCTGAGCGTCAGGGCGTCCTGCGTGTCGGCGACGACACGGCCGGCGACCGAGACCACCACCCTGTGCGGGTTGTGTTCGATCGTGATCGGATGATCCGGCCCCGGAACCATGATCGGTTTCACGGCAGGTGTCCGTTGCTGGTTCATGTCTTCATCCTGGCGGTGTACCGCGTTGGCGATGGACTGATCGGGATACCGGTGCCCGGTCGGCGGCTCAGATCGCAGTGCGGCCTCCGTCGGCCGCGACCACCGCTCCGGTGACGTAGCTCGCTCGCGGCGAGGCGAGGAACGAGATGACCTCGGCGATCTCCTCAGCGCTCGCGGCGCGGTGGAGCAGGGTGGTGTTCCCGAGCGCCTCGGTGCGTTCGGGTATCGCGCCGCCGGTGTACACGGGGCCCGGCGCGATGGCATTGACGCGCACGCCGCTGGGGCTGAACTCCGCGGCCCACGCTCGCGTCATCGACGAGAGGCTGGCCTTCGTCGCCCCGTACGCCGCACCACCCGCCAGCCCGATCTGGCCGGCCATGCTGCTGACGTTGATGATGCTGCCCCTGCCCCTGGCCGCCATCCCGGGCGCGAGGGCGCTGACGAGGAAGTACGGGGCCCTGACGTTGCTCGCAAACAGCGCGTCGAAGGTGTCGACGTCGAGATCCGCGGTCGCTCCGAACCAGGAGAATCCCCCGTTGTTGACCAGGACTTCGATGTCACCGGCGGCGTCGGCCAGGCGCTGAACGTCGGCTGGATCACCGAGGTCTGCGGCGACGAAGCGAGCCCGGCCGCCCGTCCGCTCGATCTCCTCGACAACCTGGGCGCCGCGGCTGACGTCACGTCCATGCAGGATGACCTCGAAACCGTCGCTCGCGAGTTTCACCGCGACGGCGCGGCCGATGCCGGATGTCGCCCCGGTCACGAGCGCCGTCGGATGGTGGACATCCAGCTCGAGGTGTTGATCGACCATCATGGCTTCCCGTACTTGCCGTCGAACTGAT
>JAQBPH010000607.1:0-3941 GCA_028287625.1 Chloroflexota bacterium
TGGTCAACGCCGGGAGCCAATTCTTGGTCAAGCTGCTCCGGGCCGCGCTTGACGCCGCCGGGGCGGGTCGAGACACGGCAGGACTCCGGGCGGCGGTCCTGTACCGGCTGGCCTGGGAACGGGCCGCTCTCGGAGACCGCCACGGCGCGTTGCAGGAGCTCGACGGCGCGGACGTCTCCGCGGCTCTCGCCGTGCCCGCACCCGACATGGTCGAGGACGGCGACCTCCGCGGCGGTGGAGCGGCAGCACGACGCGGGAAGGCCCTGCGACGAGCCGGATCCCACACAGCCGCGGAGACGGCGCTCGCCGAGGCCCTCGCCGCCCGCCTCCACCCGTCCGGCGCCCTGGTCGATCTCGCCCGCATCCGAGCCGCCGGGGGGGACGTGGATGGCGCCGTCGGGGCCCTGGAGGAGGCGTACTTGACCGCCCGCACCGCCGGGAGCCGCCGCTCCGAGGCGAAGGTACGGCACGTCGCCGCCACCCTCCCTGACAGCGCCGCGACCCGCTCCCTGGCCGACCTCATCCGGGCCTGAGCCGCCGTGTGGCTGGTCGTGCACCGTCACAGGGGGCGTCACCATCCAGCCGATGTCCGCCCACAGCGCGGGCTGCCTGCTGGAGCTTCCCCAGGGCGGCCTCGGAGCGGCGCCAGGACGCGCCTCGGTCGTCCGGACGCCGACTTCGACGTCGTCCTCTTCGACCTGCGGGATCGTATTCGCCCCGGACCACAGGGCGACGGGGTCAGAGCCCCAGCAGCAGCTGCAGGATCTCGTCGACCTGATCCAGAATGGCGAGAGAGACGCTGCCGAAGGGCTGCGGGCTCAACCGCTCGGTCGACAGGGTCCGGATGTGTTCGCAGCAGATGAAGCTGGTCTCCCGCACGCCACCGTCCGGTGGCTCCACGCGAACTCGGGTCGGCAGCGGCCGCTCCCGTGTGGTGAGGGGGAGGGCGATGACCAGCCGGGCACGGCTCCGGTTGAGCGCCTGCGTGGAGACGATGACCGCCGGACGGCGGCCACCCTGCTCGTGGCCGCGAGTCGGTTCGAGGTCGGCCAGCCAGACCTCGCCGCGAGCAGGGACAACCGTCACAGGTCGGTGAGGCCGTCAGCGAGGGTGGCGTCCCAGAGGGCCCGCTCGGCAGTCTCCTCCTCGGACGCCCGCGGATCGGCCCATATCGCCGCATAGCCGTCGTCCAGCTCCCGGGCGAACCGCTCACGCCGGTACAGGTCGATCGCCTCTTCGAGGACCGTCTGGAGCGGGAGGCCCGCGGAGGAGGCGAGGGCGCGCAGCCTCCGGTGACCGCGTTCGCTGATCCGGACGGTGGTGGTGCTGCCACTCGACATGGGTTCAGTGTAGACCCTCGGGTCTACTGTGGGGTAGAAACGGGACCCCGTCGCCACGGAGTGGCGCACCGCGATTGCGCAGGCGTCTGTGTGTCATACGAGCCGCTCATCCAGTGCTTTCACTCTGCGATGTATTACATGATAGTGGAACACTCATGGTATATTGGCCCGCGTCGTCGGTCCGCCGGGGCGGACAAGCCGATGCCGGCCGGTGTGCCGGTCACCTCGCGCGCCGCATGCCATCCCGTGTCGTGGTGCGGCGTTCCGTGACGGCTGCTGCCGTTCCTCAGGGGAACCTTTGTGAAGATACTCTGGTATTCGGCTGCCGCCCTGGCCATGGCGGCGGGGCTCACTGGGGGCATCGTCGTACAACGGGAGACGACCGCGCCAGTGCATGCTGCGATTCTTCCCACCCCCGACGATTCGCTGCGCAAGCTCGTCCTCAAGTTTCATGTGGTGGGCAGCTTCGAGAGCCTGAATCCCACCACGGGCGTGGTGACATTCAGCTTCACGGGACCGTTCGGCGCCACCCAGATCGACCCCGTCACCGGCGTCGTCAGGAACAGTCAGACGGGGCCGGAGGTCGGCGCCATCGACCATGCCAATGTGCAGTTCTCCATCGACCCGGCGAAGGGCGCCCTGAACGCGGATTCGGCGCGGTTCACGTGTGACCAATGCGTCATGCGCTTCAACGACGGTTCGGTGCTCCAGCCGATGCGCGCCGACCCCAACAACCCGATTCCTCAGGCGGACATCCCGATGGAGGGGAGACTGCTGCTCGGCCTGGGAGCGCTGCCCGGCGCCGATCCCGGAACGGTCGCGGTGCGAGGCGCCGGTTGTGCCGGAGCCAAGGAGGTCGCAGGACACGGCTTTCTCGCGAACACGGTGGGAGCGCTCTGCATGAACGGCTTCTTCACCCTGCCGGCATCGCTCCCCACCACGTCGGTTGGGTGGGCCAACGTGCACGTTCTCGGCCAGTCGGACTGCACATTCGTCTTCCAGCCACGGACGCTTCCATTGCTGCTGCGCAGAACGGCCGGCTAAGCGCTCGCCACGACCTCGCGAACCTCGACGCTGAGCAGCTTCGCCTGCGGCCGCGAATGCAGGCTGCCGGCCATCGCGCGGGCGGACTGCTCGTCCTCGTAGATGAGGAACGACAGTCCGTCGTGTCCGGCTGGGGCGAGCCAGAAGCCCGCGGCGAACCCGGGGCTCTGCTTGACCATCGGGATGACCTGGGTCTCGAGCATCTGCCTGGCCTGCTCGATGGTTGGGCCCTCGGAAAGCTCGAGCCGGACGACGACCGCAAACATCGACGGAACTCCATGGCAGGGTGTGAAGCGGCGCCAGTATAGGGGGCGCCGCGCCGTGACGATGCTCAGGCGGGGTCCTCGAGGGAGAACGTCGCTCCAGATCCGAAGGCCTGACGCTCACCGCGGCGGACCAGCGCCACCCTGCCGGGGCCGGACGCGGTCCACGCGGTGCCATCCCAGATCGCCGCGGTGCGCTCGTCGAGCCCGAGGAGCAGTGGATCCCCCTCCATCACCTCCAACGCCGAGTCGACCCAGGAGGCGCCGAAGGCGTCGAAGTGGGGCAGGACGGCGTCGACCGGGGCGAGGCCGAGGGCTGGGCGCGCCCGACGGCGCGACCGGTCAGGCCAGGAGGCGCGGACCAGCATGGTGCGGGCGAGCGCCATGGCGCCCGCCGAGGAGCCGGCCAGTGAGCCGCCCCGCACCCACGCAGTCCGCAGCCCGTTCCAGACGGGCGATCCCTCGAGCACGTCGAGGAGCAGGCCGGGATCGCCCCCGCAGAGGTAGAGGAGGCCCGCCCCGGCGGCGCGCTCGGCGAGGCCCGGATCCTGGGCGTCGCGACGGCGCAGGACCGGGAGCACGTCGATCTCTGCTCCCAGGCGCCGGAACCAGCGGCGCGCGGTCTCGACCGCGTGCTCCGGCCTCTGCCGGGCGGCCGCCGTCGGCACCACGAACCGCGGACCCGGCGGCGCCGCAGCGAGCAGCGTGCGGTCACAGTCCTCATTGCCCGGTGTGAACTCGGCTCCCCCGACGAGAGCCAGCACGCCGCGCACCACGTCAGCCCCGCAGCGACGGCCGGAGCGGGGCGGTCAACGCCTCGACATCAGGACGGTTCACCGCCTACACGCGCCCCGCAGCCTGTCTCCCCCGTCGTGACACGGCATCGATCGTCACGGCGATCAGAAGCACGCCGCCCTCGATCATGTATTTCACCGACGACGGCAATGCGAGGAGGTCCATGCCGTTGGCGATGGAGCCGATCACCAGCGCACCGAGGAGAGCCGACCACACGCTGCCGCGCCCGCCGAACAGGCTCGTGCCGCCGATCACCGCGCAGGCGATGGCGTCGAGGGTGAAGTTGCCCCCGCCCGAGCCCTGGTTCACCGCAAAGAGACGCGACGCGGCGAGCACTCCGCCGCACGCGGCCAGCGTGGACGATAGGACGAACACGACCAGCCGGACACGGTCGACGTGGATGCCGGCACGCTTCGCCGCCTCGGCGTTGCCCCCGGTGGCGTAGAGGTGCCGGCCGAAGATCGTGCGCCCGCAGATGACGTCGAAGATCACCACGAGG
>JAQBPH010000635.1:0-5042 GCA_028287625.1 Chloroflexota bacterium
ACCGATCGGCGCGGCACCTCTCGGGCGTAGGCAGGGGCCTGAACGCGCCGGTCGTGACTTTCCAGTGTGCCGCCCTCACATCGGAAAAGGTCGTCTGCCGGGTCTGCGTCCGCGTGCAAAGCGTCGACGCGCCGACGCGGAGGTGGCGGATCTAGGTCAGGGTGTACCGGCCTGAGGACGCGCTAGCGGCGCTCGGCGATCACCCGGGCGCCGTGGCCGGGGACCAGGGTGATGCCGCGGCGGCGGATCGGCTCGGGGCGGCCGCCGGCCGGGCGCAGCCGCACCTGCCGGATCACCTCGGGCACCACCGTGCGCATCTCGAAGGTGGCGAAGGCGGCGCCGAGGCAGCGGCGGATGCCCCCGCCGAAGGGCAGCCACGCGAAGCTGTCGGCGCGGCTGTCGAGGAAGCGCTCGGGCCGGAAGCGCAGCGGCTCCGGATAGGTATCGGCGCGGCGGTGGGTCAGCACGATGTTGGGCGCGACGTAGCTGCCCGCCGGCAGCCGCCAGCCGCCGAGCTCGATCGGCTCGGTGAGGCGGCGGGCGACCACCGGCACCACCGGGCGCAGCCGCATCGCCTCGGTGATGCAGGCGTCGAGCCAGGCGGTGCCGCCGCCGTTCAGCACCTCGTCCTCGAGCCGCCGCATCGCCGCGGGCTCGTGGAGGACGAGGTCGAAGAGCCACGCCAGGGAGGTGGCGGTGGTCTCGTGGCCGGCGAGCAGCAGGGTGATGAGCTCGTCGCGCAGCTCCACGTCGGTCATCTCCCGCCCCTGCTCGTCGCGGGCGAGCAGCAGCAGGGACAGGACGTCGTCGCGGCCGGCGAGGTCGGGGGCGGTGCGGCGGCGGCGGATCTCCGCGTAGAGCAGCCGGTCGCAGGCCGCCCGGGCGCGCATCAGCCGGGCCCACGGGCTCAGCCCGCCGAGGGGGCGCTGCAGCGGCGGGAGCATGGCGAGGCGGTTGCGGCCGCTGGCGAGCAGGCCGCCGAGCGAGGCGCGCAGCTCGGTGAGCCGCTCGCCCTCGGCGAGCCCGAAGACGGCGCGGAGGATGACGTCGAGGGTGATCTCCTGGAACTCCGACCGCAGCGGGAAGGCGCGGCCGGTGGGCCAGCCCTCGACCCGGCGGGCGGTGACGCCGGCGATCAGCGGCCCGTGGCGCTGCATCCGCTCGCCGTGGAACGAGGGCAGCATCAGCTTCCGCTGGCGCTTGTGCTCGGGCCCGTCGAGCAGCAGCACCGAGCGCGAGCCCAGCACCGGCTGGAGCACGATGTTCGCCTCGCCGGCGTGGAGGCGGTCGCCCCGGTCGGCGAAGACGGTGCGGATCAGCTGCGGGTCGCAGATGTTCACCACCCCGCCGCTCAGCGGCAGGCGCACGGTGAAGACGTCGCCGTGGCGGGCGCGGCAGCGCTCCATGAACGGGAGCGGACGGAACATCCACAGCAGCGTCTGCAGCGCCACAGGCATCGCCGGCCCCGGCGGCATCGGCGGCGCGGTCACGGCGGCGGCGTCGAGCTGGCTCATGGCATCCCCCTCATGCGCCCATGATGAGCCAACCGCCGCATCCGCGGACTCCCCCCTGGACGGTGCGCTAGTGTCGGCTCATGGTGCTGGGCCGTGCGCCGCTCGCCGCCACCATGGCCGCGGCCGCGGCGGTGCTCGCGGGCTGCGGTCAGAGCGCCGATGCGCTGACCGGGGTGAGCCCCGCCCACGCGGTGAGCCGCGCGGCGTCGCGGGCGACCGCCAGCAGCTTCCGCGTCGACACCGCGCAGACCATCACCTTCGACGCCTCCATGCTCTCCGCCGCCGCCCGGCAGGGGTTCGGCGCCGGTGCCCGCTCCCAGCACCAGACCATCAAGGAGGACGTGGAGAGCGCGAAGCGGCTCCGCGGAGTGGTCTCCACCGACACCCGGTCGGGCATCCACATCGTGCTCTACGACGGCACCGTCTACGTCTCGCCGGACGGGAGGGACTACAAGGAGGCGTCCGTCTTCCAGGGGCTCGCCGATACGTTCTCCACCCACCAGGTGCAGGAGTACGCGGACCACGTCGGCCAGCTCAGGGACAGGGGACGGTCGACCCAGAACGGGGTGGACACCGAGCGCTTCGACGGCACCCTCGACCCCGGCTACCTGGCGACGCTCTCGACCCGGCTGCTGGGCTCGCTCTTCAGCGGGCTGGGTGCGCCCACGGGGCTGGCGGGCACGATCGGCCAGGCGATCCACTACGACCGCGCCGACGTCACCTTCTACGTCGACCGGGCCTCCGGGTCGCTGGTGCGCGAGGCCAGCGTCGCCGACGTCTCCCTCGACTTCGACCGCCTGGCCGCGCTCTCGGGCCGCTCCACGCCCGGCCTCAACGGCGTCCTGAAGGTGGGCACCGACGGCTCCACCCGTCTGTACGACTACGGTGCGCGCATCACCGTCCCCCACCCCCGCTCCACCGGGACGATCTCCCTCCAGGAGCTCGGAGCCCTGTTCGGCAACGCTCCCACCGGCTGAGCCGCGGGGTCAGCGCCGCCGCGCCCGCACCATGAGGTGGTAGCCGGCGCGGTTCATGGGCAGCAGGTCCTCGAGCACGTAGAGCCCGAAGTAGGCGTACTGGAGCACCGCGTACAGGGGGCGCAGCCGGCGGGAGACGCCCCGGGTGGCGAGCAGCAGGGGGAGGTTGAGCAGCTCGGCCACCCCCAGCCCGCTGTAGCGCACCGCGTCGACCTCGAACTCCGGCCCGAGCACCGCGGCGAGCTCGGCGGCGGTGAAGTGGCGGTGGTGGGGGCGCTCGCGCCAGGAGGGGTCGTCGGTCGGCGGGTCCGCGGACGGGCGCAGGCGGGCGTACACGTTGAGCGAGTCCGCGCCGCCGAGCAGGCCGGCGTGGGGCGCGCTGGCCACCAGGGTGCCGCCGGGGCGGAGCACCCGGGCCAGCTCAGCGGCCGCCGCCGCGGGGTCGGGGCAGTGCTCGAGCACGTCGAGGCAGACGGCGGCGTCGAAGTGGCCGTCGGGCCACGGCAGCCGCGACACCGGGCCGAGGCGGATGTCGGCGCCGGGCACCGCGTGGCGGGCGCGGCCGACGTAGCCGGGGTCGAGGTCGATGCCGGCGACCTCGGGGTGGCGTCGCGCCAGCCGGCGGGTGAGGAAGCCGAAGGCGCAGCCGCAGTCGAGCACCCGCCGGGCGTCGGCGGGCAGCAGCCGCAGCGCCCGGCCCCAGCGCGCCATCAGGCTCCCACCCCCGTCTCCCCGTCCCAGGGCCGGAAGGGGCCGCGCATCCGCTCGGGGAGGAGCGCGGCGATCCGCCGCATCGCCTCCTCGGCGGCCTCGGCGCCGCCGCCGTGCTCGGGTTGGAAGGGCGGGCCCACCCGGCAGCGCAGCCGCCCCTCCTCCTCGGCGAAGCCGACGGGCAGGGTGGGGACCCCGCCGGCGGCGAGCAGCCGGAGCAGGGTGCCGGTGCCCGCCAGCGGCTCCACCAGGCCGGCGGCGGTGCCGCGCTCGCCCTCGGGGTAGAGGGCCACCGGCTCGCCCCGGCCCCGCGGCGGGGGCAGGGCCAGGCGGGCGAGGCGGCGGAGCGCACCGGCGCGTCCCGCCACCGCCCCGGGGGCGGGCGGCAGGGTGACCATCTCGTAGCAGCGGGCCACCTCGCGGTAGGCCCAGCGGGTGCCGGGGACGGGGACGCGCCCGTCCCAGAGCCGGGTCTCGCCGACCACCGCCCAGTGCAGCGGCGGCGTCGCCGGGCGGCGGTCGGCCACCGCCGCGGTGAGCAGCGAGGAGGCGATGCCGACCCACAGCCCGCGCCGCTGGCAGTGGTTGGCGACGGCGACGAAGGGGCCGCGCTCTGGGATGTTCTCGGCGCCGGTGAGCAGCGGGGACGGGGTGGTGGCCGCCATCAGCTCGCGGACGTCGCGGACCAGGCTCACCTCACCCCGGCGCAGCATGGCGCGGCCGAGGCGGAGGAGGATGCGCGGCGGCACCCGGTACGTGGGCAGCGTGTCGATGGCGGCGAACGGTACACGGGTCGGGGTCAGCGCAGCCGCCGTCCCTTCCAGCGGGGCGGGCGGCCGAGCAGCCCGCGCACCAGCGACTCGACGGCGATCAGCTGCATCGCCGAGGCGGCGAGGGGATGGAGCAGGGCGAGCGCGGCCGGCAGCCGGGCGGCGCGGTAGCGGGGCGCCAGGGCGACCACCGGCGGTGCCCAGGCGAGCGCCGCCCCCAACAGGCGCACCCGGTGGGGCG
This sequence comes from Chloroflexota bacterium, assembly GCA_028287625.1. Classification (GTDB taxonomy): domain Bacteria; phylum Chloroflexota; class Dormibacteria; order Aeolococcales; family Aeolococcaceae; genus CF-96. Next base: position 4,214 of record JAQBPH010000635.1, read on the forward strand.
GGCGCAGCGCCCCCAGGGCGAGGGGGAGGACGGCGGACATCGCCATGCCTGCGGCGGCGACCAGGACCCCCCGGGCGGGGTCGGCGGCGAGGAAGGCGGACGCGTTCCGGCCGAACCCGGCCCTCAGCGTGGCGGCGCCGCGGTACATGCGCACCTCGCCCAGCTCCTCGCCGCGCACCAGGGCGATGCGATCGCCCCGGGTGACCAGGAGGCGGGCCAGCGCGGAGTCCTCGACCACGCTGGCGCGGACGCTCGCCGCGGCGTGGCCGCCGCTGCGCTCGTAGACGTCGCGGCGCACCACCACGCACTGGCCGTTGAGGATGCCCCGCCCCCCGCCCTGGCCGCCGCCGGGCAGGCCGACGGTGTACTGCCAGAAGGCGAGCGGCACCACCAGCGAGTCGGCGACGCCGCCGCCGCGCTGGCGGAGCAGCGGCGAGACCGCGGCCAGGCCCTGGCCGCGCGCCGAGGCCACCAGAGCGGCGAGCGCGCCGGGGGCCAGGGTCACGTCGGCGTCGACGAAGGCGAGCCACGGCGCGCTCCCGGCGGCGGCGCCGGTGGCGCAGGCGTGCGGCTTGCCCAGCCATCCCGGCGGCGGCCCCTCGAGGCGGAGCACCGCCGCGCCCGCGGCGGCGGCCCGCGCACCGGTGGCGTCGGCGGAGGCGTCGTCGACCACCGTCACCCCGACCCCCGATCCCTGGGCGCGCAGCGCGGCGACGCACGCGCCGATCCGCTCCGCCTCGTCGCGGGCGGGCACCACCGCGTCGACGGCGAGGTCCGCGCCGCCGCCGGGGCGGGGCACGACCTCCTCGAGGGCGGCGGCGTGGCGGCG
>JAQBPH010000650.1:0-5021 GCA_028287625.1 Chloroflexota bacterium
GCACCACCGAGCAGTAGGGGGTGTCGAGGCCCTCCGTGTAGAAGATCGTGATCTGCCCGGGCGACGCGCGCACCGTGGCCCCGGCGGCGGGCTCGGCGCTCACCAGGTAGGGATGGGCGGCGGCGCCGGTGGGCAGCAGCGCCCCGGCCATGCCGGCGAGGGCGGCGAGCAGCCGGACCCATCGCGATGGGACGGGCGCGTGGCGGTGGCGGTGGGGCATCGACATGGGCGGCGACATGGTGCACCGGCGGACCCCGGGCGACGAAGGGGCCGGCCACGGCCGGCCCCCGTCGTCAGCTGTCGGGAGAGGTCTCGCGCCTACTCGGCGTAGGGGAAGCCCCCGGAGTCGGCCGCGTTGTTGACCTCGGTGCCCCAGTACCCGGTCACCGCGCCGGCGGCGTTGCGGGTGACGCCCGTCTGCGGCGGGCTGTTCTCCACGAAGAGCATCGCATGGGGCTTGTAGTAGCCGCTCGTCGCTCCACCCGGCCAGGAGTGCCGGTTGAACTGGACGCAGGGCGTCCCCTCCTTCTCGTCGATGAAGGCGTTGTCATAGGAGAGGTCGCCGGTCACCGGGTTCACGTTGATCATGCAGAGCTTGTGGTTCCCGTCCACGCCGGTGCGGGACACGAAGTAGTTCGCGAAGGCGGCGCGGGTCAGCGCGTGGGTGTCGACGAACTCCTTCCCCGTCTGCGGGTCCTTGATCGTGACCGTCTGCAGGGAGAAGTTGTCGAAGGTTCCCCAGTGGGGGCCGCCCGTGGTGGTGTCGTTCACCGGGACCACGCCGGCGACGGTCGGGCAGTCAGCCCCGCCCGCGCTCGGGTCCATGACCGCGCGGATGTTGTTGATGTTGCAGTTGTAGCCGGTGCCGGCCTCGAGAAGCCGGGTGACGTCGAGGGCGTACACCATCTTCGGGGTCCCGCTGTCGGCGAAGTCGTCCTGGTTCAGGTAGCGGCCGGTGACCGCGTGGAAGACGAAGCGGTTGTCGGGCGAGACGTTGATCCAGGTGCCGCCATCACAGCCGCTGGCCTCGGTGATCTGCGAGTTGGGACCACCGTTGGCCACCTGGCCGCTGAAGGACGACTGGGCCTTGGGCGAGAACACCGCCGCGGTGGAGTCGAAGACCTCGTGCCAGGGGTTCGACGGCGTCTGGGTGATGTCCGGGGTGTAGAAGACGGCGCCGCCGCACATCGACTCGGAGAAGAAGCCCTTCGGCACCTTGCCGTTGGGCAGCGGGTAGTCCCAGGTCTTCCCGACCTCCATGATGCCCAGGTTCTCCTGGTGGGCCGGGTTCGCGTCGTCGCGCGGGCCCTTGGGCATCACGTCGACCTTGGTGATCTTGGGATGGCTGGTGTCGCTGATGTCCCAGACGCGGACCGTCCGCCGGAAGACGTTGTAGTTCTCCGGCTTCAGCGGGTCCTCGACCAGCCGGGCCGGCTCCGCGTAGTCGGACGTCACCAGGGTGTGGAGATCGTTGCGGACCTGGATGCCGTGCGGGTTGGCGCAGCTGCCCAGGTCGGGGCAGGACGGCAGGCCGTTGACGTCCGTCGACGGGAGGCCCTCCGCCGCGGTCGCCGGGAACTCACCCAGGATCTGGCCCCTGGCACCGATGTGCACGACCTCGCCGGGGGTCATGCCGTAGACTTGGAGCGGGCCGCCCATCAGGGTGCCGTAGGCGGTGCCGTCGGGCAGGGCGTCGAAGGCGTCCCAGATCGATCCGCCCGGGGTCGCGAAGGGCTCCTGGGTGCTGATCAGGGTCACCTTGGGGAGCGCGCTGGCGTCCCACGTGAAGAGCCGGGAGCTGAACAGTCCACCGGCCCAGAGCGGCTGGCCCGGGAACCAGATGTACTGCATGTGGTGCGGCTCGTTCTCGCTGCCGTCCGAACCGGGGATGACGGCGACGTTGACGACGTTGCCGTAGGTGCTGCAGCCGCGCTCGGCGTCGACGGTCGCGATCATGTCCTGTCCGGGCATCGTCTCCTGTGGGAGGACGTCCCGGATGGCCTGGGGATTGACCGCGCCGCCGTTGGCGAGGATGAGCGCATCCTTGCCGGTCAGGTCACCGGCGTTCATCTTGCCGGCCCACACCACCAGGTACTCGTGGCCGGCCCCGGCCCCCGGGCAGGAGGTGGCGGCGGGGCCGTTCTTCACCGCCGCCGCCGCCGGCGCGGCCGCGGCGACGGCGGGACGCGCCACCGCCTTCGCCTGGGTCTGGACCGTGTAGTTGATGACGTTCCTGACCCCGCCCGGGGTCTCGACCGGGGACACGCTCCGGACCACCTTCACGGCCGTGGAGTGACTGAGCAGGTCGGGGATGACCGTGCTCGTCGCCACCAGGGCCGAGGGGATCAGAAGCGCCGCACCCCCGCCTGCCAGAAGTGCTCGTCGTATCCTCATTCGCCTTCCGTCCAATCTGCGTAATGGCCGCGCCGGTCCGCGGTCGTACCCGCGTCGAGAGCCACCGGCGACGGTTCTTCAGAAGTCCCCACATGTCGAGTGCGCTCGAACTTCGGTCAGCCTCTCACCTCGCCTAAACTTGACAAACCGGATCGACATTATCAGGAAGTTGAAGGGGTCCGTCGATCCGCATCGAGGAGGGCGTCCGCGGCCCCGTGGGCCGGCGCAGGGGGCCCGGCGAGGGACGCGACGGCACACGCAGCCATCCCCGCATTCACCCGCGCTCCTCCTCACAACGGACCTGCCGGTCCTGACCCGATAAGACCCGGGTCGGGGAGAGCGTGTATCACCGCACGGGCGATCGATACCGTTTAATCGCGGTATTCCGGAAATTTCACCCGACGGGGTGACGCCGGGTGACGGCTGCGGGTCACCCCGCCGGAGCGCGCTGCTTCTCGGGTCTCGTCAGATGGCGGTGCGGGCCGATGCCCACTGCACCGCGGTCTCCTCGGCGTCGAAGAACCGGAACTCGGGGAAGCGCCCGAGGGTGAGCACCGTCGAGGCGAAGGCGCGCATGAACCGGTTGCCACGGAGCAGGGCGATGCGGCGGAGCGGCAGGCTCCTGAGCCGCTTCATCGCGTAGAGGCCCGCCGTCGGCGTCGCCTTGGAGAGCGAGCTCATGTCCATGACCAGGGCATCGGCGCCGTCCCGCCGTGCGATCTCCTCGATGCGCTCGCAGAACGGCTTGGCGATCGCATAGCGCATCAGGCTGACGGTCAACGAGGCGCGGACCACCGTGGGCGCGACCAGGCGCACGTCGAGACGGGGGTCGCCGGCGTCGACCACGTCCGCGCCGGCGCCGGCGCGGCGGCGCAGCGCCCCCCCGGCCACGCTGGCCATGCCGCCCGCGGCGAGCAGCGTGGCCAGGAGTCGGAGCCGGCGGTGCGGGGACGGCATGCTGGGATTGTAGTGTCATGCGACGCGTGCGCCGGTGCGAGGCCCCTGCCTCGGCTGGGTAGACTCGCCGCGTGCTCAACCGGCTCGCCCCCGACTTTCGCTGCGCGGTGGCGGGCGGCGGCAGCCTGGGGCGGGACGACCTCGCCGGCACCACCACCGTGCTCCTCTTCTACCTCGAGGCGGCCACGCCCGACTGCCGGCAGCAGCTGGCCACCTTCGCCGCCGAGGCGGAGACGCTGGGCGCGCTCGGTGCCCGGGTGGTGGCGATCAGCGCCGACCCCCCGGAGCGGCTGGCGGAGTGGGCGGAGAGGCTCGGTGAGCCCTTTCCGCTGCTCTCCGACCCGTCGGGCGAGGCGGCGCGCGCCTTCGGGGTGTGGGACGCCGAGCAGCGCCGGGCCCGCCGCGCCGCCTTCGTCCTCGACGTCGAGGGGACGGTGCGGCTCGCCAACCCCCGCTACTCGGTGGGCAGGACCGGCGACGTCCTCGAGGTCTTCGAGGTCCTCGAGCGGCTCGCCGGCGGCTGACCGCTCAGCCCCGCAGCAGTAGGCAGGTGACCACGCCGATCCCCGGCGCCAGCAGGGTGCGCCGCCGGCGCGGGTCGGCCACGATGCGGCTGCTGGACCTGGGCACGGTGCCGTGGATCCGCTCGCAGAGCGTCCACCACGCCGTCGCCGCCTGCTTCGCCGAGGACAGCCCCGACACCGTGGTGCTGGTGCGGCCCGACGCTCCCTACCTCTGCGTGGGGCACCACGGTCTCGGCCCGCCCCCCTCGCCCGCGGCGCTCCGCCGCATCGGCCTGCCGGTGGTGCGCCGCCGGCTGGGCGGGGGCACGGTGCTGATCACGCCGGCGCAGACCTTCTACGTGCTCATCGTCCACCGCCGCCGCCTCCCGCTCCCCGATGCCGCGGCGCTGCGCTGGTGCCTCGGCCCCGCCGTCGCCGCCTACACGCGACTCGGCGTGCCCGCGGAGGCGGGCCCGGGAACCGACGTCACCGGCTCCGGCCGCAAGCTCTGCGGCAGCGGCGCCGCCAGCGTGGGCGAGGCCTCGGTCTTCGGCGGCAATGTGCTCGCCGATTTCGATCCGGACCTCTTCCTCGCGGCGCTGCGCCTGCCCTCGGGGGCGGTGCGCCGGCTGATGGCGGAGGAGCTGCGCGCGCAGATCGGATCGGTGCGGCAGGCCACCGGCGCCGTGCCCGGAGCCGGCGCGGTGGCGGCGGCGCTGCGGGGGGCCGTCGAGGAGGCGTGCGAGACCCGGCTGCTCCCCGGCGGCCTCAGCGCCGCGGAGACGGCGGCGCTCCCCGGGGTGGAGCGCTGGCTGCGCCGCGTCCCCCGGCGCCCGGCCGCGGCACCCTCGGGCTGCTGGAAGGTGCGTGCCGGCTGCGGCCTGGTCCGGGTGGTGCTGAGCCGGCCGCGGCGCCTCGTGGTGCTGGTGACGGTGCGTGGCGGGACGGTGGCCGGGGTGGCCGCCGAGCGTCCCGAGGGTCGCGGCGTCGCCGCCCGGCTGGCGACCGCCCTCCAGGCCCGGCGCCTCGATGCGCCGCTCCCCCCGGATGGGCTGGAGCCGGAGGCGGCGGCCGCGGTCGGCGCCGCCCTGCCGGCCCCCCGCCGGCTGTTAGGCAGAGGCGCCGCGCCCACCCCGCCCCGAGATCGGCAGAGCGTAGTGTATGGAA
>JAQBPH010000651.1:0-4126 GCA_028287625.1 Chloroflexota bacterium
ACTGCCGCTCGATGGGCTTCACCCACGTCGAGTTCCTCCCCCTCGCCGAGCACCCCTTCGGCGGGTCCTGGGGCTACCAGGTGAGCGGCTACTACGCGCCCACCTCCCGCTACGGCTCTCCCGACGACCTCCGCGCGATGATCGACGGGCTCCACCAGCGGGGCATCGGCGTCCTCCTCGACTGGGTGCCCGCCCACTTCCCGCGCGACGAGTGGGCTCTGGCCCGCTTCGACGGCACCGCCCTCTACGAGCACGTCGACCCCCGCCGTGGCGAGCATCCCGACTGGGGCACCCTGGTCTTCAACTTCGGGCGCAACGAGGTCCGCAACTTCCTGGTCTCCAACGCCCGCTACTGGATCGAGGAGTTCCACGTCGACGGCCTGCGGGTCGACGCGGTCGCCTCGATGCTCTACCTCGACTACTCGCGCCAGCCGGGACAGTGGATCCCCAACCCGTACGGCGGCCGCGAGAACCTCGAGGCCATCGAGTTCCTCCGCGAGGTCAACTCCACGGTCCGCGACCAGCACCCGGGGGTGATGATGGTGGCCGAGGAGTCGACCGCCTGGCCGGGGGTGAGCCGGCCCGCCTCGACCGGCGGGCTGGGCTTCTCCTTCAAATGGAACATGGGCTGGATGCACGACACCCTGGACTACTACTCCCAGGACCCCGTCTTCCGCCGCTACCGGCACCCCCAGCTCACCTTCGGGCTCTGGTACGCCTTCAGCGAGCGCTTCGTGCTCCCGATCAGCCACGACGAGGTGGTCCACGGGAAGGGCTCGCTGCTCGGCAAGATGCCCGGCGACCGCTGGCAGAGGTTCGCCAACCTTCGCGCCCTGCTCGCCTGGATGTGGGCCCACCCGGGCAAGCAGCTGCTCTTCATGGGGTCGGAGTTCGGCCAGGAGCGGGAGTGGCGGCACGACGACTCGCTCGACTGGCACCTGCTCGAGCAGCCCGAGCACGCCGGGGCGCAGCACCTGGTCCGCGACCTCAACCTCGCCTACACGGCCGAGCCCGCGCTGTGGCAGCGCGACGACTCTCCCGAGGGCTTCCGTTGGATCGATGCGGGCAACTCCGACCAGAACGTGCTGTCGTTCATGCGGGTCGACGGCGGCGGCCGGCCCGGGCTGGTCTGCGTCGCCAACCTCTCCCCGGTCGTCCACGAGAACTTCCGGGTGGGCCTTCCCCTGCCGGGGCGCTGGCGCGAGGTCGTGAACACCGACGCCGAGGCCTATGGCGGCAGCGGCGTGGGCAACCTCGGGAGCGTGCTCGCCGACGACACCGAGTGGAACGGCCAGCCCCACTCGGCGCCGATGAGCCTGCCCCCGCTGGCGGTGCTCTGGCTGACCCCGGACGGGTGAGTCCGGTGCCCTCGGTGGCGCCACGGAAGGTGTGCATCACCCGGTAGGCTTGGACTGTGGACACGGAGGGAGCGCGGAAGCGCCTGCTCACCGAACGGAACCGTCTGCTGGCACTCCGGCAGGCGACGGCGCGGCTCGTCGACGAGGACGTCGGGGCCGCGGCGAGTGAGCTGAGCCACGCCGACCAGCACCCCGCCGACGAGGCCACCGAGCTCTTCGAGGAGGAGCGCGACCTCGGGCTCGAGCAGGACGTCGACCACCTGATCGCGGAGGTCGACGCCGCCCTGGAGCGGCTCGACGAGGGGCGCTACGGCATCTGCGAGGCCTGCGGCCGGCCCATCCCCAAGGAGCGGCTCGAGGCCATGCCCGCCGCCCGCTACTGCCTCGAGGATCAGGCTCGCCTGGAGCGGCGCGTGGGATGAGGGACCGCGAGCCTCCCCCGGGCGAGGCGGCCGCGCCGCGGGCCGCGGTCGACGACCTCCGCTCCAGCGTCGACAGCCTGCGCGACCAGCTCCTCGACGGGCTGCCGGCGCGGGTGCAGGGGATGGCCGAGGAGCTGATGCTGGAGTGGTCGGCGGCGGTCGAGGCGGTCCCCGAGCTGGCCAGGGTGGCCACCGCCGAGGTGATCCGGCTGCTGCGCATGGCCCCCTCCGAGCGCGAGGCGACGCTGCGGCGCCGCTACGCCCGCCTCCACGGCGAGGAGCCGCCGGAGGTGGGGCTGCTCGGCACCCATGTGCCCACCCCGAGGAAGGCCGCGGGCTGAGCCGGCGACCGTGGCGAGACCCGGCGCGCAAGATCGGGGCCTCGGGGCGCGTTGTGCTTCGAGGAGGAAGGCCGCCGCATTTCTGCCCGCGGCGGCTCCATGGAAGGGATGTGCATGAAGACGCTGCCGAAGCTGAGGACGGCGTTCGCCGTCGTCGCGCTGATCGCGGGCTCGCTGAGCGCCGCCGTGCTGACCTCGTCCGCGAGGGCGGGAGCGGCGTCGGGCGGCGGAGCCACGATCTACGTTCAGACCATGGACTCGTGCCACCAGATCCTGGGCAGCGCCGTGCTCTCCATGACCGGTGGGAGCGGGGCGACGGCCACCACCCCCGCGGGTGGCGGCTCCGCCAGCGGCGCCGGCTGCCCGGTGCCGAAGGGCAGCTGCTCGGCGGGCCCGTGCGCAAGCTTCACCGGGGTGCCCGACGGGACCTACCGGATCATCACCACCAAGACGCCGCCCGCGAACGCCTCCAACCCCGAGGGCTACGCGCCCTGTGAGGGCGGCAGCGCCTGCCGCTCCCAGGTGGCCGACGTCACCGTCTCCGGCGGCAGCGTCTCCGCGGTCGTGACCAACGTCTACCCCAACAACAAGACCACGACGTTCTCCTTCGCGGGGAGCAGCGGCGACCCCATCGTCTTCCACGACTTCGGCCTCGCCGCCCCGGGCAGCAACGGCAACGCCCAGTGCGACGGTGACTCCGACGCCGACGACCACAGCACCGGGTCGCCCAGCGGCAGCTGCGCCTTCCTCCCCGAGAGCGCCGAGTCCAGCGCCTGCCAGCCCTACCCCTGGAGCTGCACCCTCGGCCCCCCGCCCCCCGCGACCCACCGCCTGGGCCTGACCCTTCCCGCCACGGTGAATGCCTTCGCCGCCGTGCCGGTCACGGTCACGGCGCTGAACGGCACCGCCACCGACACCGCGTTCACGGGCACGGTGACGCTGAGCTCGAGCAGCGACAGGCTCGCCGCGATGCCCGCCGCCTACACGTTCACCGCCGCCGACGCCGGCGTGCACGTCCTCCCGGTGATGATGCGCCACCCCGGCCCGCAGACCATCGCCGCCTCGTCCAAGGGGAAGTCGGGCGGGTTGGGCGGGACCGTGACGGTCACCGTCGCCAACGACGACTCCAGCTTCGTGGCGGACCTCTACCACGACATCCTCGGCAGGATGGCCGGCGACGCCGAGGTGGCCTACTGGGCGGGCGAGATCGGCCACCGCGGCCGCCAGGGTGTCGCCGCCGCCTTCAGCACCTCGCCCGAGGTCTACGGGCGCGACGTCGACGCCGCCTACCAGCAGCTGATCGGCCATCCCGCCGACACCGGTGGCCGCGCCTTCTGGGTCTCGCAGCTCGGGAGCGGCGCCTACGACGAGACGCTGCTCGCCGAGCTCGCGGCCACGTCGGCCTACTACGGCGGCCACGGCAAGGGCACCGACAGGGGCTTCGTGACCGCCCTCTACCAGGACATCCTGGGGCGGACCCCGCAGGCCTCCGAGCTCAACGGCTGGCTCGCGGGGGGCCCGCTCGACCACGCCGCCATGGCCCGCAACTTCGCCTTCTCCCACGAGCACCACATCGACCTGGTCGCCGCCGCCGGCTCCGGCTGGTACCTGCACTTCCTCGGCCGGCCCGCCGACGGTGGCGGGGCGGAGTACTGGGCGACCCAGCTCGACCACGGCACCCACGACGAGATCGGCGTCGCCACCTTCGCCAGCTGCGGCGAGTACTACGGGAAGCCGGTCACCTACTAGACCCCAGGCCCGCCTGGCCGGCGTTTGCCACACTGCGCCGGTGAGCAGCCGGCCCGACACCGCGCCGTCGCCGCTCCCGGCGACCGTGGTGCGGCTCCTCGAGGGGCCGGCGGGCCGGCTGCGCGCCCACCTCACCGGCGACGACGCCGCGCCGGCGGTGGTGGCCGTCCACGGGGTGGGGGCGACCGGCCGGCAGTTCCGGCGCCTCGCCGTGGAGCTGGCGGACCGGGGGCTCCGCACCGTCGCCCTCGACCGT
>JAQBPH010000678.1:0-3094 GCA_028287625.1 Chloroflexota bacterium
CCGCCACCACAACTACTCCGGGCTGGCCGGCGCATACCTGGTGCGCGACCCGCGCGAACGGACCCTGGGCCTGCCGGCCACCGCGGAGGACGGGGAGGTCGTGCTCATCGTGCAGGATCGCAACCTCGCCGTCGTCGACGGCCGGCTGCGGCTCCTGCACAAGACCACGGACCAGACCGCGGAATCGTTCAACCCCCTGACGCTGGTTGACGGTAGGTTGTGGCCGCGGTTGGCGCTGCGCCCGATGGTCTACCGGCTGCGGTGGCTCAATGCCAGCAATGCCCGGGTCTACCGGCTTCATCTGGTGAGCGTGCGGACCGGCCCGGACGGAAACCCGCTCGTCACCCCCCAGCACGATCGCGTTCTGGTGATCGGCACCGGCGGTGGCCTGCTCTGGCGGTGCTGGCGGCTGGGTGATGACCAGGCACTCACGCTGGCATCAGCCGAGCGGGTGGACCTCCTCGTCGACCTCACCGGCCTGCCCAACGGTGAACAGCTCACGGTGATCAACTCCGCGCAGGCCCCATTCGGCGGGGATCCTCCGCCGGCGCTCAACGAGCTGCTCGCCCAGGGCGACCGCCCTCACCGCAACCCGTACCCGTGGGTCATGCGGCTCGACGTGGATGCCGACGCGCCCACTCGCGGAGCACCCAGGTCGCTGTTCACCGACATCGCCGCCACTGAGCTCAACCCAGGATTTCGGCGGCTGGTGCTCGACCCCACCGCACCGGCGCCAGCCGCTGAGCCAGAGCCCTTCCCGGTCACCGGGTGCAGCCACCGCACCGTCCTGCTGGCCGAGACCAGCCCGCCCGGCCACCTCTACCTTCACGAGATCGTCGAGGACCCGGCCGGGAGGATCAGCATCCAGTTTCCTGGTGACCCGACCCCGAGGACGTACCGAGTCGACGGGTGGCTGCCGTCCGACCCGGCGCCGACCAGCAGCCGGATGTCCTTCTACGACCGGATCGCGTTGCGCCCCAAAGTGGGGCAGTGGCAGGTGTGGCGATTCGTGAACGCGACCGGAGACACCCACCCCATGCACGTCCACCAGTCCCAATTCCAACCGCTCGACGCCGCCGCCACCAGGCTGATCGTCGCCGCCAACGGGGTCAACTTCTACGACCCCGAAACTCGCACGACCTCGACACCGCTGGTGCCCGACCCGGACAACCCTCCACGAACGTACGAACCCACCGAGGTCCACGGCTGGAATGACCTCATCAGAGTCGACCCAGGCAACGTTGTCGAGATCGCCGTCCGCTTCGACCTTCCCGGCCGCTTCGTGTACCACTGCCATATCCTTGAACACGAGGACACGGAGATGATGCGGCCGTTCGTCGTCACGGTCACCGACATGGCCGACGGTGAGATGATGAACGACCACCCGCACGGCGACTCGCCCACCTGACACGCCAGGACCCGTGACGGCACACTGCATCGAGCGGGTCGCCGGTCACCACCACGACGTGCACCTGATCGGCTGGTTGCCGGCCAACTGCCCGCAGGCGCGGAACTGGTAGCTCGGCGAAGGATTTGTCTCCTTCGCCGCGCTCGTCCTGGACTGACCGGCATGCCCGACGGTGAAGGGGCCGCACTGCAACCAGCTTGTGCCCCCGTTGGTGGTCCAGTCCATCCACACGCGATCGCCGGCGGTGGTGCCACCGCTGATCTTCGCCCAGCCCCGGGTTGCGCCAGAGACTGCGCCAGTCTCCAGCGTGACGGTGACGCCTGGGCTCAGGGGCACGCTGCGCTGAATGGTGCCGGACAGTGTGTCCGGGACGTCGGTGAAGCCGTTGGCCCGGTTCGCGCACGCGGCTGCGTTCGCAGGAGCCGGTGCGACGGATGGCGGGGCCGGCCGGGCGGGCGCCGGGGCGACCGGCGCGGGAACGGCGGGCGCGGGAACGCTGAGCGCGGGCGCGGTGACGGTGACGACGGAGGCATCGGCGGCGGATCCCGACTGGGCGGTGACCCGCGCATGGCCGGGCGCCACCGCGGTCAGGATCCCCTGGGTGTCGACCTTCACGACCCCGGGCGTGTCCGACGTCCAGTGCACCTGTCCGAGCTCCGCCGCGGTCGCCGGGGTGCCGTCGGCGTCGACCCCGCCGAGGTCGAGCTGCCTGGTCTCGCCCACGGCGAGCTGCACCGCGTGCGGGTCGACCACCACCTTCGAGAGCGTGGTCGCCATCACCTGACGCTGGTACGCGGCCGCCTGGGTGGTCTGGGACGACGCCCAGGTCACCAGGCGCTGCCTCGACGCCCCGCTCGCGGGCACGCTTGCGTCGTACTGGAGGAGCTGCGTGGAGTGCGGCGCCAGGGCATGCACCGCATAGCGCACCACCGGGTCCGGGGTGACGACGGTGGCCGGTGCCGGCGAGAAGCTCAGGACGCCGGCGGACTGGGCGACCTCCTTGGGGATGACCTCGTCGAAGGTGCTGTCCAGCGGTGCGGCGGTGGTGTTGGTGAGCCGCAGGTCCTCATGGAGGCGGCTGCCCCTGGTGTCACCGAAGGACCAGGCCCGGCCGACGGAGAGGCCGTCAGGCTGGGTCTGGGTGGGGAAGGTGTACGAGAGCACGGGGGTGCCGGTCGGTACGGGTGCAGAGCCCGGGTGCGCCAGCAGGGCGACGCCGGCAACCGTGGCCACGAGGGCGGCGACGAGCGCGCCGGCGATGGCCATCGTGCGCCGCTGGACGCCCGACGCCGCCGGAGCGCCGGGGCGCACCGGGGCGGGCGCCCGCACACGCCCGGGGAGCATGGTGGGCTGCTGGTCCGCGATCGACGGTGCGCCCTGGGCGGCGGGGCCTCTCAGCGGCATGGGGATCGCCACGCTCCCCGTCTGCACCGCCTCGCCGGCGGGACGCGCGGGCAGGTGGTACCCGGGCAGACGCGTCGCGTCGGGGTCGGCCTCCCGAGTGCCCTCGGAAGCGTCCGATGCCGCCAGCAGCGTGGGCACCAGCGCCACCAGCCGCTCGGCGGCCTGGGCGGCCGTGGGCCGAAGCTCCGGCTGCTTGACCAGCATCTCCGAGAGCAGCTGCCAGAGACCGTCGGGCAGGCCATCCGGGCGCGCCGGCACCTCGTCGAGGTGGCGGCGGAGGAT
>JAQBPH010000108.1:0-2607 GCA_028287625.1 Chloroflexota bacterium
CGGGGCGGCGGCGGGGACCGGCGAGGCTCCGTCGGTGCCGGCGGGGGCGGTGGCGCCGGCGGCGATCTCGCCGATGACCGCGCCCACGGCGGCGGAGGCGCCCGCCTCGACCAGCACTCGGAGGAGCACGCCGGTGACCGGCGCGGGCACCTCGACGTCGACCTTGTCGGTGGTCACGTCGGCGAGGACCTCGCCCTCGGTGACCGCCTCCCCGGGCTGACGCCGCCACTCGACGATGGTTCCCTCGGTGACCGACTCGCCCATGACGGGCAGGGTCACGGGCACGGTGTCAGGCATGTCTCCTCGTGGATCGTGCGGGGCTGTGTCCCTATGGTGGCACCTGGGCGCGCGCCCACGGAGTCGCCGCCGGCCCGGCGGCGATCAGTTCAGGTGGGCCACCCGGCGGCGGCGCTGCCACTCCTCGCTGATCGGCACCTCGATCCGGGCGATGCAGACCGCGCACCAGACCCGCTCGCAGCCCGGGCAGGTGAGGTGCTGGTGGTCGCGGCCGAGGTCGAGCTCCATGTAGTGCTCGCGACAGTCGAGGCAGAGGACGGGCGCCTTCATCCCGTACAGCATGACGGGTTCGAGCGATCCCCGAAACGAGGGGCGGGGCCCTTGACGGAGCCTGCCCAGAAGCTCAATATCTAGGGGCCTCCGGCCGCAGGAACCCCAACATGTGGGAATCATGTGGGAAAATGGACTTCCTCCCGGGAAGTCCTGGGGAGACGGGTCGGGAGCTGCGTGGCCCCACTCGACGTCACCCGCGCGCAGCGGACCTAGCCCAGATCGGAGACCCAACCGTGGATAACCCCCTGCCCTCCTCCGGATCGTCGGACGACCTCGACGCCTCGGCCCCCGAGCCCGTGGCGGACGTGCGCGGCGTGCGCGCGGGACGCCGGGCTGAGCCGGCCGCCGGTCGCGGCCAGGAGGCGGAGCGGCGCTCGACCAGCACCGCCCCCGGCGGCCTGCGGATCGAGCGGCGCTTCACCCGGGAGGGGGTCCACCCCTTCGACGAGGTGCAGTGGGAGAGGCGCACCGCCGCCATCGGCAACGAGAAGGGCGAGACCGTCTTCGAGCAGCGCGACTGCGAGGTCCCGGTGTCGTGGTCGCAGATGGCCACCAACGTGGTGGTGAGCAAGTACTTCCGCGGCCCCCTCGACACCCCGCGGCGCGAGACCAGCGTCCGCCAGGTGATCTCCCGGGTGGCCGACACCATCGCCGCCTGGGGGCTGGAGGGCGGCTACCTGGCCGGGCCCGAGTCGGCCCGCGCCTTCCAGGACGAACTGACCCACCTGGTGCTGCACCAGATGATGTCGTTCAACAGCCCGGTGTGGTTCAACGTCGGCGTCCCCGGCACCCGCCCCCAGGCCTCGGCGTGCTTCATCAACAGCGTCGAGGACACGATGGACTCGATCCTGAAGCTGGCGCACACCGAGGGCATGCTCTTCAAGTACGGCAGCGGCACCGGCACCAACCTCAGCCCGATCCGCTCCTCCCAGGAGGCGCTCGCGGGCGGTGGCGCCGCCAGCGGGCCGGTCTCCTTCATGCGCGGCTTCGACGCGTTCGCCGGTGTCATCAAGTCGGGGGGCACCACCCGGCGCGCCGCCAAGATGGTGATCCTCAACGTCGACCATCCTGACATCCGCGAGTTCATCACCTGCAAGGTGACCGAGGAGCGCAAGGCCTGGGCGCTGATCGACGCCGGCTACGACGGCGCGTTCACCGGCGAGGCCTACGCGTCGATCTTCTTCCAGAACAGCAACAACTCGGTCCGGGTCACCGACGACTTCATGCGCGCGGTGATCGAGGACCGCGACTGGAACCTGCCCGCGGTCACCGATCCGAATCGCATCCTCGGCACCATCAAGGCGCGCGAGCTGATGCGCCTGATGGCGGAGTCGGCGCACCAGTGCGGCGATCCCGGCATCCAGTACGACACCACCGTCAACGACTGGCACACCTCGTCGAACTCGGCGCGGATCAACGCCAGCAATCCATGTTCGGAATTTATGTACCTCGACGACACAGCCTGCAATTTGGCGTCGTTGAATCTGATGACCTTCCTTCGCGAGGACGGCACCTTCGACGTCGAGGGGTTCCGGCACGCGGTCTCGATCACCATCACCGCGATGGAGATCCTGGTCAGCAACGCCAGCTATCCGACCGAGAGGATCGCCGCGAACAGCGAGCGCTTCCGGCCCCTGGGGCTGGGCTACGCCAACCTCGGTGCGCTGCTGATGGCGCGCGGCGCACCCTACGACTCGCCGCAGGGACGCGAGCTCGCGTCCTGCATCACGGCCACCATGACCGGGGAGGCGTACGCGCAGTCGGCGCGCATCGCGCGCGAGGTCGGCCCCTTCGCCGGCTACGACGAGAACCGGCAGCCGATGCTGCGGGTGATCGGCAAGCACCGCGAGGCCGCCTATCGCATCGCCGACGACCACGTCGAGACCCAGCTGCTCACCGCCGCCCGGCGCGCCTGGGACGCGGCCCACGAGCTCGGCGCGGTGCACGGCTACCGCAACGGCCAGGCGTCTGTGCTCGCTCCCACCGGGTGCCTGACGCCCGACACTCTCGTGACCACCAGTCGCGGGCTGGTGCGGC
>JAQBPH010000172.1:0-2799 GCA_028287625.1 Chloroflexota bacterium
GCCGACGGCGTCGCCAGCGGGGTGGTCGCCATCGTCGCCGGGGTGCTCCTGCTCGCCGCCATCAACCGCCTGGGGGGGCCGGAGAACGGGATCCAGAGCGGGATCATCGTGCTGAGCGGCGCACTGATGGGCTGCTGCTTCGGCTTCCTCTACTGGAACATCGCCCCGGCGCGGGTGTTCATGGGCGACTCCGGCAGCCACTTCCTCGGCGTCGCGGTGGGCACGATCACCGTGCTCGGGACCGCCAAGGTGGCGGTCGCCCTCACCATCCTGGTGCCGCTGGTGAGCCTCGGACTGCCCATCGGCGACACCGCATTCGCGATCGTGCGGCGCCGGCGTGCCGGCACCGGCATCGCCGCCCCCGACGCCGGCCACCTCCACCACCGGCTGCTCGCCCTCGGGCTCAGCCAGCGCGAGACCGCCCTCGCCTTCTACCTCGCGACCACGATCCTCGGCTGCATCGCGCTCGGCATCTTCGGCCACCGCAGGGTGCTCGCCATCGCCGCCGTGCTGCTGGTGGTGGCGCTGGTCATCCTGGTGCGGCGCAGCCACCGGCGCGCGCCGGTGGGCGACCCGCCGCCGCTGCTCGCAAGGGGGGCCGCGATGCCCAGCCGCGCCCGCCGCGGCGGCGAGGCCGACTGAAGGGCCCCGCGCCCTCGGGCGCCGAGCTGGCCGGTCTGGGTCTCTACCTCTGCGCGGCCGTGGTGATCCCGCTGTTCATCGGCCTCCGTATCGACGATGCGATGCACAGCACCCCGCTCGGGTTCGGGCTCGGGCTCCTTATTGGTATCGTTGCAGGGTTTTCCGGCATCTATCTGAGGTTCAGACGCTACCGTTGATGGGGCGAAGCGCGACATTGGATACCACGCGCATGCTGCGCGCCAGCAGCCTGGTCTGCGCCGGCGCGGCACTGCTGTGCGTGCTCGCCGGCCTCGCCGTGGGGCAGCCCGCGGGTGGCGCCGTGGTCGGGCTCGGCCTCCTTCTCGGCGCCGTCAACCCGCTGGTGGTGCAGCTGCTGCTGCGGATGGGGTTGAACCCGGGCGCCACCAGCATGACCCGTCTCGGAGTGTTCACCGCTGTGGTGATCGCCGCCGGCTTCGCCGTGGGCCTGAGCAGGGCCTGGCTGCTGGTGTTGGGGGTGGCCGCCGCGCAGATGGTGAGCGCGGTCACCGCCGCCGTGGAGATGACGCGCCGATGAGCATCCTCGCCGCGGAAGCCCCCAGCGGCCACGAGGCCATCAGCCTCTGCGGCTCCAGCTTCTGCAACATCAACTACCAGACGCTGATCTCCAGCGCCATCGCCATCGTCATCACCACCCTGTTCGGGCTGTACGTGGCCCGCACTCTGCAGAGCGGCCGGCCCAGCAAGCTGCAAATGGTGTTCGAGCTCTTCCTCGACTACGTCCGCGGCCTGGTCGGCGACACCGTCAGCCGGGAGGGGACCGACTTCATCATCCCGCTGGCCGCCACCATCGGCTTCTACGTCCTGGTCGCCAACTGGCTCGACTTCCTCCCCCTCACCAACCCGGTCGAGCCGGCCGCCTCCGACGTCAACCAGACCGCCGCGCTCGGCATCCTGGTCTTCCTCGCGGCCCAGGTCTACAGCGTGAAGGTGCTGGGCGTGAAGGGCTCGCTGCGCCGCTTCACCAAGCCGTTCGAGATGCCGCTGTTCGTGAGGATCCTCTTCGTCCCGCTCAACATCATCGAGGAGCTGGTGAAGCCGGTGACCCTCTCCCTCCGACTGTTCGGCAACATCTTCGCCGGGGTGGTCATGGTGTTCCTGCTGGGACAGCTCTACGGAGCCGGCGCGGCCGTCGTCTCGCATGTCTTCTTCGGTGTCTTCGGCGTCCTGCTGCTGATCGCCTGGAAGTTCTTCGACGTCTTCTTCGTCGGGACCATCCAGGCCTTCATCTTCATGCTGCTGACCGTCATCTACTTCGGACAGGCGCGGGAGGGGCTCGAGGAGGAGGAGCACCACGGCGCCGCCCACTCCCAGCCCAAAGCCGCCTGACCATCTGAGGAGCGATCAATGGCCGACCCCAACAACATCAACCATGCCGTCGCCGTCGCCGGTGCCCTCGTGGGCTCGGGGCTGGCGCTGGGTGGAGGCGCGATCGGTGCCGCGATCGGCGACGGTCTCGCCGGCAACGCCACCATCCAGGGCATGGCCCGCCAGCCGGAGGCGCGCGCCCAGCTGCAGGTCACGATGTTCCTGATCATCGGACTCTGCGAGGCGATGTACTTCATCAACCTCGCGCTCGCGTTCTACTTCATCACCTCCATCGCCGAGAAGTTCGCGGTCTAGGCTCGCCGGTGCTCGCCCTCACTCCCCCCGCGGTCACGTCGGGCCTGCTCGACGTCAACGGCACCTTCGTGGCCGAGCTGATCGCCTTCCTGATCATGCTCGGCATCCTCGCCAAGTACGCCTACCCGCCGATCATGCGCGCCGCCGAGACGCGGCAGAAGCAGATCGAGGAGGGGGTCAAGGCCGCCCAGGAGGCGGAGAAGCGCCTCCTGGCGGTGCAGAAGGACGTGGAGGAGACCCTCGCCGAGGCGCGGGCCCAGGCGCGGGAGATGATCAACCGCGCTCACCAGGAGGCCGCCGCCGAGGCCGAGGAGCTGCGCGACCGGGGCCGCCGCGACGCCGAGGCGCAGGTGGAGAGGGCGCGGGGAGACATTCAGGCGGAGAAGGACCGGGCGGTGCAGGAGCTGCGTGCCCAGGTCAGCGCACTCGTCGTCGAGGCCGCCGGCAAGGTGCTGGGTGCCGCCATCGACGAGAAGGCCCACGCACGGCTCATCG
>JAQBPH010000197.1:0-5215 GCA_028287625.1 Chloroflexota bacterium
CAGGCCGGTCAGCCCGCCGATGGTGAACAGGCCGATGAAGCCCAGGGCATAGAGCATCGGCGCGTCGAACCGGATCGTGCCCTTGTGCAGCGTGCCCAGCCAGTTGAACACCTTGATCGCCGACGGCACGGCGACGAGGAAGGACAGGATCGAGAACACCAGGCTGGCATAGAGCGACTGGCCAGCCACGAACATATGGTGGCCCCAGACAAAGAAGCCGATGACGGCGATGGCGATCGAGGACCAGGCGATGAATTTGTAGCCGAACACCTTCTTGCGGGCGAAGGCCGTGACGATCTCGCTGACGATGCCCATGCCCGGGAGGATCATGATGTAGACCGCCGGGTGCGAGTAGAACCAGAACATCAGCTGGTAGAGCAGCGCGCTGCCGCCGTGGTTCACCGCGAAGAAGCTGGCGCCGGCCTGGCGGTCGAGGAGCACCATCAGCAGCACGCCGGCGAGGAAGGGCGAGGCCAGCACCACCAGCGCCTGGGTCACCTCCTGCGCCCAGCAGAACAGCGGCAGCCGGAACCAGGTCAGGCCCTTGGCGCGCATGTTGTGGAGGGTGGTCAGGAAGTTGACGCCGCCGAGCATCGAGGAGAGGCCCAGGGTGTGGAGGCCGAGGATCCACAGGTCCTGTCCCACCTGCGGGCTGTACTGCCTCTCGGTGAGGGGCACGTACCCCGTCCAGCCGGCCTGGCCGGTGCCGCCGAAGAGGAAGCCGGCGTACATGGTGAGGCCGCCCAGCGGGATCAGCCAGTAGGACAGCGCGTTGATGCGTGGGAAGGCCATGTCCCGGGCGCCGATCATCAGCGGCACGATGTAGTTTCCGAAGCCGGCGAACACCGGGATGATCCAGAGGAAGATCATCGTGGTCCCGTGCATCGTGAAGATCTGGTTGTACTGCGCCGGGGTGAGGAACTTGTTCTGCGGCTCGGCCAGCTGGACGCGGACCAGCAGGGCCATGATGCCGCCGATCAGGAAGAAGAAGAACGTGGTGTACAGGTAGAGGATGCCGAGCTTCTTGTGGTCGACCGTCGTCAGCCACGAGATCAGCCCCTTGTTCTTGTCCCAGCGCGACGTGGCCTGGGCCCGCGGCAGCGGGGCATCCATCACCGCCATCACTGACCTCCTGCGCCGGCCACGGCCCGGGCGCTGTTGCTGTCCATCCTGTCGAGGAATGCCTTGAACTGGTCACCCGGCACCGCCTCGACCACGATCTCCATGGCGTAGTGGTTGTCGCCGCAGAGCTCGGTGCACTGGCCGTAGTACTTGCCCGCCCTGTCCGCCTGGAACCACATGTGGTTCAGCTGGTTGGGGATGGCGTTGATCTGACCGCCCAGGGTGGGGAGGTAGAAGGAGTGGTTGACGTCGGCCGAGACCACCTCCAGGGCCACCGGCCGGCCCGCGGGCACCGTCAGGGTGGCGGTGGCCTTCTTGCCGGTGATCAGCGAGTAGCCGAGCTTGGTGTCGTGGTGCTCGCCGCCGGCGACCTGGATGGCGGTGCCGCAGCCGGTGTTGTAGTAGTAGGACCAGGAGAAGCGCTGGCCGAGCACACAGACCTTCAGCGCGCCCTCCGGGGCCTGGGTGATGAACCTCATGTTCACCGCGGTGACGATGAACAGGCTGAAGAGGATCAGGAAGGGCACGACGGTCCAGGCGATCTCCAGCCGGTTGTTGCCGTGGACCTGCACCGGCTCCTCGTCGTCACTCTTGCGGCGGAAGCGGAGCGCGCTGTAGATGATGAAGGACGAGACCACCACGAAGAGCACCACCGACGCCCAGAAGATGGGCGTGTAGACACTCTGGATGTGCTCCTCCACCGGACCCGCGGGGTGGAGCGGAGAGCTGTCGTAGGTGGTGCCGAACTGATCGGCCGCCAGGATCAACGGCGCGACCCCCCGATGTGGTCGATGGGCGAGCGTCTCCCTCCGCCCCCGGGAGGGGCAGGGCAGGGCCTCCGCATTTTGGCACCCTCCGGAAGGGGGCGTCAAACGGGTGCTCTAGGCACTACAGCCCAGAGGAGGACGGTCCTTCCTGGGGCAAAGACCCCATCGACGGGAGGACCGTCGCGGCCGGAGGCCCGGGAGGCCCGGCTACTTCTTCCAGGGAGGGGTGACCGTCCCCAGCTGGCGCTTGACCACCTCGGTGATGTCCACGTTGGTCAGCGCCGCCTGCTCCCAGGTGCCTCGGGCGGTGGGTACCATCCCGGGATCGGGGAGCGGCCGGGTGCCATTGGCCGCCTCGTCCTCGGACTCGTCCGCGCGCAGGCGGCGGAGGAGGTCGATCAGGCCCATGGCGACCGCAACATACCAGACGGTCGCGTCAGCGCAGGCGGCGTGACCGCCCTGCGACGGGCCGCCGCGCCACCCGCTACGAGGCGATGCCGCCCGCGCAGCGCTCCCGTGCCTCCGTCCGCAGCAGGCGCTCGACGCCGTCGGCGTCCATCGGGCGGGCGAAGAAGTATCCCTGGGCCATGTGACAGCCGAGCTGGAGCAGCTGGTCGCGCTGCTCCGGGCGCTCGACGCCCTCGGCCACCAGCTCCAGCCGCAGCGTCCTGCCGAGGCGCACGATCGCCTGGGCGAAGGCGCGCTTCTGCGGGTCCAGGGCGATGCCGTCCACGAACGGCTTGGCGATCTTCAGGGCGTCGACGGGGAGGTGCTGGAGGGCGCTGAGCGACGAGTAGCCGGTGCCGAAGTCGTCGATCGACAGCCGCACCCCGAGCGCCTTCAGGTCGTTGAGCCGGCCGGTGGGAGGGCCACCGTCGACCATGAAGCTCTCGGTGATCTCGAGGGTCAGCAGGTGGGGCTCGAGGCCGGTGTCCCGGAGCACCCGTGCCACCTGGATCACGAAGCCGTCGTCCTGCAGCTGCCGGGGGGAGAGGTTGACGCTCATCCCCAGGTCGGCGTGGTGGGGGTACGCCAGGTGCCACGCCCGCGCCTGGCGGCACGCCACCTCGAGGACGTGGATGCCCAGGCCGACGATCAGCCCGGTCTCCTCGGCGAGGGGGATGAAGTCGTTGGGCGGCATGGGCCCGCGCTGCGGGTGCTGCCAGCGCACCAGCGCCTCGACGCCGACCATGTGCTCGTCGTCCAGGGCGACGATGGGCTGGTACCGGAGGAACAGCTCGCCGCGCTGCACGGCACGCTCGAGGTCGGTCCTCAGCTCCAGCCGCCGCACCATGACCTCCTGCATGCTCGACTGGTAGATCTCGAAGGCGCCCTTGCCGCGCTGCTTCACCCGGTACATGGCGATGTCGGCGCGGCGCAGCAGCTCCTCGCCGTCCACCGGCTCGTCACCGGCGAGGGCGACGCCGATGCTGGCATGCATCGCCAGCTCCCGGCCCTGGAGCAGGAAGGGCTCGCGAAGCGACTCGACGATGCGCTCGGCGATGCGGGCGGCCGCGGAGACGCCACCGGCATCCTCCACCAGCACGGCGAACTCGTCGCCGCCCAGGCGGGCGGTGGTGTCGAAGGGACGCAGCACCGCCACCAGGCGCTCGCCCACGGCGCGCAGCAGCTGGTCGCCGGCGGCGTGGCCGAGCTCGTCGTTGACCATCTTGAAGTCGTCGAGGTCGATGAAGAGGAGGGCGACGCCGCAGTCGCCCGCAGCGGTGCGGCGGGTCAGCGCGTGGGCGAGGCGGTCGCTGAAGAGCGTCCGGTTGGGGAGGTTGGTGAGCGGGTCGTGGAACGCCTGGTGCTTGAGCCGGTCCTCGAGCCGGCCGTTCTCGAAGGCGACGCTGGCCTGGCCGGCGAGGGTCTCGAAGAGGGCGAGGTCCTCGGCGTTGAAGGTCTCGAGGTCGCCGAGGCGGTTCCCCACCAGCATGGTGCCGATGATCCGGCTCTCGCTGCGCAGGGCGATGAACATCGCGTCCTTGAGGTGGCGGCTGCGCAGCACCGCGGGCATGGTGGACTCGCGGGTGCTGAGCCGGACCCCACGCTGGTCCTCGGCGGCGAAGTGGACCAGCTCATCGAGCAGGCTGATGTCGACGCGCCGGTCGGTCTCGACGAAGTCGTCCCGGCGCATCATGGAGCTGAGCGCGTTGCGGCCCCCGTGCGGCGGCAGCAGGGTCACCTCGGCCACCTCGGCCTGGAAGACCCGGCACAGCTGGGCGAGGAGGGCCGAGGTGGCCGCGCCGTCGGCCGGGGTGCGCTGGAGCAGCTCGCTGGTCTCGTAGAGGTGCTGCATCCGCTGGTGCCGCTGCCGCTCGGAGCCGTACGCGGCATAGCCGGCGACCAGCGTGCCGACCGGCGCCAGGAGCAGCCAGAGCTGGTGGACGTCCCGCCACACCACGAAGACGGCGAGGAGCGCCAGGCTGGCGTTGGTCACCCCGGCGAGCAGCTGGAAGAGCAGGCCCTGGACCATGGTCCGCCCCGGCGGGCGCCCCTCCGACAGGGTGACCGCGAGCATGATCAGGGCGACCCCGAGCACCGAGACGGCGGCCACCGCGAGCAGCACCACCGCCCAGGCGGCGGGGGCGAGCGGTGCTCCGCCGGGGAGCAGGTGGCCGACCGCGATGGCGGCCACCTCGGCCTCGAGCCCGAACAGGCCGATGTTGAAGAGCAGCTTGAGCGGGGGTTGGCGGCGCAGCAGCCCCATGGCGACGAGCGCGCCGAGCACCCGGGCGAGCACCAGGGTCGAGGGGTCGGTGAGGAAGAGCCCCACCACCAGCGGCATCTCGCTCAGCGAGAAGGAATGGGCGCTGCTGCGGAAGTAGAGGCAGACCCGCCACCACTCGGCGATCATGAAGAAGAGGGCGAGCGCGTACCAGGGGATGTGCACCGGCGCCTGCATCCCGGGGAGGTGGCGGGTCTGGGTCAGGTGGAGGACGGCCGCGCCGAGGAGGATGCCTGCCGTCAGTGCCCACACCGGAAGCGCACGGCGGCGCCGCACCGGGGAGGGATCGTGTCCCGTCCCCGGTGGACGCGGCGGTCCCGCGTCGACGATGCGGTCCGCGGGCATCGCGCTGATGGCTCTCCTGTCTCAGGACCAGACGTCGGTGGACCAGCCGCCGCCGGACCAGCCACCGCCCGACCAGCCACCGCCCGACCAGCCACCGCCCGACCAGCCACCGCCCGACCAGCCACCGCCCGACCAGCCACCGCCGGACCAGCCGCCGCCGGACCAGCCGCCGCCGGACCAGCCACCGCCGGACCAGCCGCCACCGGACCAGCCGCCGCCGGACCAGCCGCCGCCGGACCAGCCGCCGCCGGAC
>JAQBPH010000234.1:0-3565 GCA_028287625.1 Chloroflexota bacterium
TGGGGCTCGATCTTCCGGCACGGGCTGCCCTCCACCGACAAGGTGGCGGCGCGCACCGCGCTCACCAACTTCTTCCTGCACATCCACCCGGTGCGGGTGAAGAAGTCGGCGATCCGCGTCTCCTACACCCTCTGCCTCGGCGGGCTCTCGTTCTTCCTCTTCATCCTGCTGACCATCAGCGGCCTGTTCCTGATGTTCTATTACATCCCCTCGGTGGACCAGGCCTACCAGAACATCAAGGACCTGCAGTTCGTCGAGACCTTCGGGCTGGTGACCCGCAACCTGCACCGCTGGGCGGCGCACGGCATGGTGATCACCGTCTGGCTGCACATGGCCCGGGTGTTCTACCAGGGCTCCTACAAGCCCCCGCGGGAGTTCAACTGGGCAATCGGCTCCATCCTCCTGGTGGTGACCCTGCTGCTCTCCTTCTCCGGCTACCTGCTCCCCTGGGACCAGCTGGCGGTGTGGGCGATCACCGTGGGCACCAACATGGCCAAGTACGCGCCCATCGCCGGGCCGTACACCCGCTACGTGATGCTCGGCGGCCGCACCGTCGGCCAGGGAGCGCTGATCCGCTTCTACGTGCTCCACGTGGTCGCGTTACCGTTGATCGGCTTCATCCTGATGGTCATCCACTTCTGGCGTGTCCGGAAGGACGGGTTCACCGGAGGCCTGTAGGGATGGCGAGGAACGAGTCCGCCCACCTCACAGGAGGCGCACGGCCATGGCCACGGTAGTCGGCAACGGCGGAGGCTCCCCGAACCGGCCGAACGGGGGTGGTCGCGCGACCGTCCCGAACCGCCGGGGCGTCACCGGCCCCGAGCTGGCGACGCCGCCGCTGGTCGTCCGGCGGCGGGAGGAGGAGGAGACCGTGGTCACCTTCCCCGCGCTCGTCTTCCGTGAGTTCCTCGCCGCCATGTGGATCACCGGCTTCCTGATGCTGGTCTCCACCTGGGTGAACGCGCCGCTGCTGCAGCGCGCGAACACCGCGATCACCCCCAATCCGGCCAAGGCGCCCTGGTACTTCCTCGGGCTCCAGGAGCTGCTCGAGCGCTTCCCGCCGGTGATGGCCGGGGTGGCCTTCCCCACCTTCGTGATCGTGGGGATGATCCTCACCCCCTACATCGACAAGAACCCCAGCCGGCGGCCGCAGGACCGCAAGGTGGCGATCTCCCTGATGACCGTCTACATCATGCTCGCGGTGGCGTTCGTGGTCATCGGGGTGTTCTTCCGCGGCGTGGCCTTCACCTGGCAGTGGGACCGCATCCTCGGCCATCCGGGGGTGAATCCGGGCGTATGAGCGCTGGCCTGACCAGGCTGTTCCTGGCCCTCTCCGCCTTCATCCTGGTGCTGACCGGCGTCGCCGCCGCCAAGGACAGCAGCGACCGGCACTACCTGGCGATCCAGGAGCAGTACAAGCGCGACTACCCGGACTCCAAGTTCGACGTCGCCGTCCAGCAGCTCTTCCCCCAGTTCGCCGAGGCCAAGCGGGGCGACACCTTCCGGGTCGAGCGCTGCATCAGCTGCCACGTGCCCGACCTCGCCATCGTCGGGCCGCAGAAGGGTGCGGAGCGGCTGGTCAACGACTTCCTCAAGTACGAGCCCAAGCACGCCGAGATCGCCAAGACCTACGGGCTGACCCTCGTCCACCCGGCGACGATCACCCAGCAGCTCTACGACAAGTACGGCGAGGACAGCTACGCGACCTCCGACGGCTTCCACCCGTACACCATCGCCGGCGACACCCCCGGCACCACCCAGACGGTCAAGCTGCCCGGCTTCATCCCCAAGTTCCTCAGCCCGCAGCAGAACAACGGCGTCCCGCTCGGGATCGACGCGGTGGGCTGCATCGTCTGCCACAACGGCGGGCGGCTCTCGCTCACCGACACCGAGTCGCACCTCAACCTGATCATCAACCCCGAGTTCACCTGGACCGAGGGGGCGTCGCTCTACTACAAGTACTGCGCCACCTGCCATGGCGGACTCGGCGAGGGCAAGATCGGCCCGCCGCTCGCCAACCAGGACCGGCTCGGCTACTTCAACGAGGACTACTACTACCGGTGCATCGAGTACGGGTACACCGACTTCGAGCACCTCGGCAGCGTGATGCCGGCGTGGGGCTCGGCCGCGCCCGACTTCCACTACGACCCGATCCGTGACAAGCAGTCGGGGAAGGTGACCCGGGTGCTGTCCGAGGATCAGATCAGCATCCTGGTGCAGTTCATTCGGCACTGGGAGCAGTACCAGACCCTGCCGTGATCGGGGAGGAGCGTCGTATGCGTCGCGGCACCAGCAGCACGGTGCGAGCCGTCGTCGGCACCACGGCCATGTTCGTGGTGCTGCTGATGGGCACCTTCGTCATCATCCTTCTCGAGCACTACCTCGAGAACTTCAAGAGCCACTGATGCACCAGCAGCTCTGGGCTCTGCTCGGCTCTCTCGACCCCGGTGACGCCGGCTGGGGCGACGTGCTCTTCGTCTCCCTCTGGGCGGGCTGCTCGCTCCTGCTGGCCGCATACTTCTGCTACCGCAGCTTCCTCGCGGGGTAGCGGTACGAGGAGGTGATCCGCGGTGGCCCGTCCGGCGATGAGACGGCCGGCGGCAGGGGCCGTGGCCGGGAGCGATAGGCGGCGCGATCCGAGGGTGGCGGCGGCCCTGTCGGTGGTGCCCGGCCTCGGCCAGCTCTACAACCTGCAGCCCGGCAAGGCCGCCTTCTTCCTGCTCGCCACCATCTTCACCATCGGCCCGGCGGTGCTCCTGATCACCGCCGGCGAGCGGCTCGGCACCACCCTGCTCCACCGCGGCGCGGGGACCGCCTTCCTGCTCCTCGCGCTGGGCTCGGTGATCGTCTTCCTCGCGCTGCTGCTGCTCGGCCTCGCCTTCTGGGCGAGCGCCGTGGTCGACGCCCGGCGGAGCGCCGTCGAGATCACCGAGCGGCAGCTGAGCAGCGGCCGCTGGTGGTTCTTCCGGCTGTGAGAGGCAGCGTGCTCGGGGGCGCCCTCGAGGCCTTCCACCGCATCGTCCCGCCCGCCACCGGCGGGCTGGACTGGCCGCGCCATCGCACCGCGGGACCGGTCCGCGGGGCCGAGCGCTCCCGCCTGCTCCACTACGAGCGGCTGATGGGGCTGGCCCACGCCACCGCGGTGCCGGTGGCGCTCGCCGCCACCCTGGTCCACGTCGACTTCATCGCCAGGCCGGCGACGCCGTGGTTCCTGGTGGTGCTCGCCACCACCCTGCTCTACGCGGTCGTCTACCACTTCGTGCTGCCCCGGCTGTGGCTCTCCCACACGAAGGTGGTGCTCGGGCTGCTCGTCGACGTGGCGCTGACCACCGAGGTGGTGCGGCTCACCGGCTACCACATGAGCCTGCTCGTCTTCCTCTACTACCTCATCATCATCGCCTGCGCGCTGACCCTCGAGACGCGCACCCTCTACGCCATCTGCGCGGTGATCAGCCTCGCCTTCTGCACGGTGCTGCCCTTCGACCCGACCTTCGCGCAGGCCGCTCGCGCCCACGCCGGCCACGTCCTCCTCTTCCTCTTCTCGGTGTGGGGGGTGGGCTTCATC
>JAQBPH010000239.1:0-3496 GCA_028287625.1 Chloroflexota bacterium
GGGCATCCCCACCCGCGGCAGATCGGCCGAGCATCCCACACCGGCGGCAGAGCGGCCCCACGCGAACCTCGACCGGCGGCAGAACTGCCGGGCATCTCCACCCGCGGCAGATCGGCCGAGCATCCCACACCGGCGGCAGAGCGGCCCCACGCGAACCTCGACCGGCGGCCGTGCTAGATGCGCCGCGCAGTGAGGCGGGCTGCGATGATCAGGCAGGAGGACCGGTGAGCTTGGGGGAGTGAGTGGTGACCGATCAGCGCATCAAGCAGATCCGCTTCACCGCGGAGGGCATCCTCGACGGCAAGGAGTGGAAGGTCCACGCCCAGGATGCGCTGGACCTCATCGGCGAGCTGGAGCGGCTGCGCGGTCTCTGCAACCAGATGCAGGACGAGCGTGCCCGGCTGCTCGACCTGCTCCTCGACGCCCGCGTCATCGAGGGCCAGCTGGCCGACAGCAGGCCGGTGAGCAACCTCGCCGAGCACTGGAGTGGGATCGACTCCGCCCTCGCCCGCTGAGTGCGCACCACATCTACCGGCGCCGCCGGGGGCCGGATAGTCTTGACGCAATGCCCGACGAGACCATCCGGCCGCCGCTGCGCACCCTCGTCGCCACCACCCGTCTGACCGACCGGGAGCGCATCGTCCGCGTCCTCGGGCGCGCCGGCGGCTACGACGTCATCGCCGAGGCGGGCGACGGCCGCACCGCGGTGCGCCTCTCCGGCCAGGTCGACCCCGAGCTGGTGCTGCTCGAGCTCGACCTGCCGCAGCTCGGCGGCATCGACGCCACCCCCGCGATCCTCCACAAGGTGCCGGGCGCGACCATCGTGATCCTCACCCCGCAGGGCTCCGACTCCGGTGGCGTGCTCGCGGTGCGCTTCGGCGCCCGCACCCACGTGCCCCTGGACAGCCCGCCGGAGCTCCTCCTCGCCACCCTCGAGGCGGCGATGCCCCGTGAGGTGGCCGGCCGTCAGGCCCAGACCGGCTCGGCGGGCACGGCGCCGCCCTCGTGGTGGGAGGCACTGCTCGCCGACCGCTGAGCTCAGCGGGCCCCGGGGAGGCAGGGCGACACGGCGCCGCGGCCCGCCGTCACGGTGCAGCCCGCGGCAGCCGAGGGGATCAGCCCCGGTCCGCCCTGGGCCGCGGAGACGGCGATGGCGGTGAGCGGGATGCACAGCGCCGAGACCAGGATCATCATCGTGCCCTCGGGCGACCATGGCCGCCGGTGCAGGCGCGACCAGAGGCTGAGGCGCTGCCGCAGGGGCGGGCTCAGCGGCCGCTGCCGCGCCTGCACCCGCCGGAGCAGACCCGGAGAGCTCCAGGCGCGGCCGGCGACGCGATCAGGGTCCTGCGAGGACGGGATGGGCATCGTCGACATGGGTGGCTCCAGTGGGCGGGGACGGCCGCCCCAGCGACCATCCCCGCCGCGGCGGAGAGAGGGGACGTTCTTCAGGCTGCGGCGGACGCCGCGGTACGCGCCACGGGACGGGCGGCGGGCCGCCGGCTGACCGTGGCCTGCTGATCGAGCGCCTCACGGATGAGGCCTCGCCACTGCTCCCAGGTGGTGAGCACCTGGTGAGGCTGGACGACGAACGGGGTCCACTCGTCGCCGCCCGGGCGGCGCACCGCGAGGACGACGGCGGGGCGCCGGCCGGCGGACGCGGGACCGACGACGATCGCGGGAACGGGTCCCGCCGCGACGCCACGTGCGGCGACGAGCACACCCGGGTGGCAATGCCACGATGGCTGGGCCATAGGAGATCTCCTCTCGGCCCCGCACGCTCCTTCGGCAACCCGGCTGTCTCAGGGAGACCCGTGGCTTTGCGTCCCCGCCTCGCGACGGGTTTGCCAGTTTGTCGGGAGCCGACGACGGCAGCGTAGCCGCCCGGGGGTGGCATGGCCGCGCGGAGCCGGTCACAGGTGCGTGGCGGTCCCCCGGCCGCGTCTCCGTGATATACAGGGCGGCGCTCCCGACGTTCCAAGGAGGAGAAGGTGCCAGCCGCCGTCGGCGTCCCCCGGGAGACCGGGGCCGGGGAGAGGCGCGTCGCCACCGTTCCCGCGGTGGTGCCGCTGCTGACCAAGCTCGGGCTCGAGGTGGTCGTGGAGACCGGGGCGGGCGAGGCCGCCGGCTTCCTCGACGAGGCCTACTCGGCCAAGGGTGCCCGCATCGCCGATCGCGCCGAGGTGCTGCGCTCCGCGGTGGTCGCCGCGGTCGACGCCGCCGCGCTGGCGGAGGAGACCCCCGGGCCGCCGCAGGGCACGGTCCTGATCGGCTTCTGCAACCCGCTCTCGGGCTCGGCGGCGGTCCGCACCCTGGCCGAGCGCGGGCTGATCACCCTCTCCATGGAGCTGATGCCGCGGATCACCCGCGCCCAGAGCATGGACGCGCTCTCGTCCCAGGCCAACCTCGCCGGCTACAAGGCGGTGCTGGTCGCCGCGGGGATGCTGCCCAAGATCTTCCCCATGCTCACCACCGCCGCGGGGACGCTCGCGCCCGCCCGGGTGCTGGTGGTCGGCGCCGGCGTCGCCGGGCTCCAGGCGATCGCCACCGCGCGCCGCCTCGGCGCCGTGGTCGAGGCCTACGACGTCCGCCCCGCCGTGAAGGAGCAGGTGGAGAGCCTGGGGGCGAAGTTCGTCGAGCTGCCCGTGGAGCAGGTCGCCGCCGAGGATGCCGGCGGCTACGCCAAGGCCCAGGACGAGACCTTCTACCGGCGCCAGCAGGAGCTCATGGCCAAGGTGGTCGCCGCCAGCGACGTGGTCATCACCACCGCGCTGGTGCCCGGCCGCAAGGCCCCGGTGCTGGTCACCGCGGCGATGGTCGAGGGGATGGCACCCGGCTCGGTGGTCGTCGACCTCGCCGCCGAGCAGGGCGGCAACTGCGAGCTCACCCAGGCCGGCGAGGTGGTCGTCGCCCACGGCGTCTCGGTGGTCGGCGCCGTCAACCTGCCGGCGACGGTGCCCCAGCACGCCAGCCAGATGTACGCCAGGAACGTGGCCACCTTCCTCCAGCACCTGGTGAAGGAGGGCGCGGTGAGGCTGGACGCCGACGACCAGATCACCCGGGAGACGCTGGTCACCCGGGACGGACAGGTGGTCAATCCGCGGGTCCGCGAGGCCCTCGGCATCGCCGCCCCCGCGGCGGACGCCGCGCCGGCGGGGTAGCCGTCAGCCCTTCGCCGCCTTGCGCGCGGCGCGCCCGGCCTTCCCGGCCTTCTCCTTCACCACCGCGCCCGGTGCACGGCGGCGCCGGCGGGTGACCACCAGCAGCGAGCCCGTCGTGATGGCGAGCAGCAGAGCCCGGACCCGGTTCCCCATGGTCAGCACCTCCGTGGAGGACTTGACAAGTTGTTACAGTCACAGGATACGATCATCTGCCGTCCTGCTGACGGCGTGGCTGCCGCCCACCTCCTGAGCTAGGCACCCGCGACCGGCTCGAGCACGGGCGGGGGCGCCGCCCCGGCGTCCGGCCACCAGCCCGCCGCCACGCCGGCGGCCACCGC